>CAYJNA010000065.1:0-14513 GCA_964371225.1 uncultured Desulfovibrionaceae bacterium | reverse complement strand
AGGTCTCAATATATTTACACCTTACAAAAGGCTTAACGCCATGTCTTTCTTACTACATTTCAAGCAAAGCCAGTTTGAGCATATATTCAAAGCGCTCACGTGTAATCACCTCAGCCCCCATGCGTAACATATGTGGCGTATCTTGCTGACAATCAAAAAGCTGCACCCCCCGCCCTTCAAGTTCCTGCACCAATGTCATTAAAGCCATTTTGGATCCGTCAGTCATGGTATGAAACATGGATTCACCAAAAAAAGCCTTACCCAAGAGAACCCCATACACGCCACCCACCAATGCCCCATCATACCAACACTCTGCAGAGAGAGCAAAGCCCGCATCATGCAATTGTATATAGGCTTCAATCATTTCCGGCACCAGCCACGTGCTAGATTGCCCCTTACGCGGCACTGCAGCGCATTGCATAATGACAGCATCAAAGGCCGTATTTATGGTATGGGTGAAGGGCGCAGTTTTATATTTACGCGCTAATCGTTGGGATATGTATAAAGCACTGGGCTGTAAAGGAAGAATACAGCGTAAGGGCGGCGTCCACCAAAGAATGGGGGTATTTTCGCTATACCAAGGAAAGATACCCTTGGAATAGGCCAAAATCAACCGCTCCACACGCAAATCCCCCCCCACAGCCAGTAAACCATCTGGTGTACTATACTGCACGGGGGGGAAGGATAAATCTGCATCAAGAATTTTAGGCATTACCCCTTTCCGAGCTTCTCAAAAGAAAAATGTAAAACATCTTCTTTCACATCCACGGTGGCAATGCCTCCCTTACTAAGCTTACCGAACAGCACTTCTTGCGCCAAAGCGTCTTCAAGTTCTGCACGCATAAGCCTTTGTAAAGGACGTGCGCCATAGGTGGCATCATAGCCCTTGGTGGCAAACCACATACGTGCTTCTGGTGTAAGCACAATGCTAACTTTTTTATCTGCTAAGCTAGCAGAAAGCTGCGTCATAAACTTATCCACCACATGCCCCATAAGCTCTGGGCTCAGGCTATGGAAGGGCACAAGAGCATCCAATCTATTTCTAAATTCTGGAGCAAAAGTATTTTCTACAGCTTTTAAGCCTTTGGAAGTGACATCTTGCTTACTTTGCTGACCAAAACCAAGGCTCTTGGAATTCATTTCACGTACGCCGGCATTGGAGGTCATGATAATAATGACATTACGGAAGTCCGCTTTACGCCCTGTATTATCAGTGAGGGTACCGTAGTCCATCACTTGCAAAAGTATATTGAAAATATCCGGATGCGCCTTTTCAATTTCATCTAAAAGAACCAAAGAATAGGGAGCCTTACGAATAGCTTCTGTGAGTTGACCTCCTTGGTCATAGCCCACATATCCCGGAGGCGCCCCAATAAGACGCGACACAGCGTGCTTTTCCATATACTCACTCATATCATAGCGTAAAAACTGTATGCCTAACCTTTCAGCCAATTGCTTGGCCAGCTCTGTTTTTCCCACGCCGGTGGGGCCATAAAAGAGGAAGGAACCCGCAGGTCTATTTTCCCTATTAATGCCGGCTCTGGCACGTAAAATGGCTTTTACGCTCATGCTCACAGCTTCGTCTTGCCCAAATACACGAGCCAGCACATCTTTTTCCAAGGTAGCAAGACGATCTTTTTCCTTGCCGCCCACGGTACGCTCAGGAATACCCGCCATACGAGCCACAATGCGTTCTACATCTGCCACAATAACCTTAGATTTTGCATGATTATTCTTTAAGGCCACAGCAGCACCGGCTTCGTCCATAACATCAATGGCTTTATCGGGTAAAAGCTTATCCTGCACATGGCGCGCTGATAAATCCACTATGGCTTTCAAAGTGGCAGGAGCATAGCTAACATTATGATGTTCAGCATAACGACTTTGTAAACCACGTAAAATATCAAGACATTCTTCGCTGGACGGCTCACGAATATCTATACGCTGAAAACGCCGTGATAAAGCCCTATCTTTTTCCAAATGATTACGCAATTCTTCATGTGTGGTAGAACCCATACAACGAATTTCCCCATTGGCCAGCACAGGCTTAAGCAAATTGGAAGCATCCATGGCGCCGCCAGATGTGGATCCCGCGCCTACAATGGTATGAATTTCATCAATAAATAAAATGGCATGGGGAATTTTTGTAATGGCATTAATCACATCTTTAAGGCGATTTTCAAAATCCCCTCTATACCGTGCGCCAGCCAATAAGGCACCCATATCTAAAGAAAAAATACGTGCTTCCTTAAAGGCAGAAGGCACCTTTCCTTCCACAATATGCAAAGCTAAGCCTTCAGCCATGGCCGTTTTACCCACGCCAGGTTCACCCACAAAAAGAGGGTTATTCTTACGACGGCGGCAAAGCACTTCCACAGTGCGGTCAAGCTCAGCACTGCGCCCTACCAAGGGATCAATTTTACCAGCCTTGGCTTTTTCCGTTAAATCCACGGCATATTTTTCCAAAGCATCATTGTCATTATGTTCTTCGCCATGTTCGCTATCTAACTCTCGGCGTGTGCCTGTAGAGCCGGTACCATGACCGCCATGAGAAATATATTCCAATACCCTTGCGCGTTCCACACCTTGTTTTTTCAAGTAGTAGGATGCGTAGGTATCGCTTTCTTCCATAAGAGCTGCCAGCACATCACCAAGTTCCACCAGTTCACGACCGGCAGCACGAATTTGGTGCAGGGCATTACTTAAAACGCGTTGTACGCTCTCGGTTTGTAAAATTTCACCACTGGAGCCTTCTTCGCGCAATTCCATATGATAGGCGAAGAAACTTTCCAATTGCTCACGTAACACTGCCGGACTTGCGCCACAACCTTCCAAAAGCATACGTCCTTGAGCCTCAATGGCCATGGCATACAGCAAGTGTTCTAAAGTTAAAAATTCATGTTTACGTCTCTGCACATCTTGCAAGGCTACGTGTAACACTTTTTGTAAATGTCTACCAAGCATGGTAACTCCAATACCTCAGTGGAGGCAAATTATATATATTTACTCTTCAACTCTCTCGTAGGTACACAGCAAAGGAAAGCCAGCATCACGCGCCAGAGAGCGCACTTGCATAACTTTTGCCTCTGCAATTTCGCGGGTATACATTCCGCAAAGGCCAAGACCACGCTCATGGACAGCAAGCATAATTTGCTCTGCCTCTTCAGCATTTTTGCGAAATATTTTTACAAGTACATAAATAACAAAATCCATACTTGTATAGTCATCATTATGCAAAAGAACCCTATACATACGTGGTTCACGTACTTCATCATCAAGCAACGTGTCCTCATCGTATTGGGACCCCAAATGCGTTTTGGCCATTTACCCACTCCTTAACGTGAAAAAAGCAAAGAAATAAAAACTTTTTTCACTTTTCATTATCAACATGTAAGCATCCAAAAATAATGGTCAAGAGGCCTACATATGCTTAAAGTAAGACTACCTTTTTTTACGGCTAATAATCAAGGGGATATATGAAGAAAATTGCCAACGAGACTACAAAAATAATTCTTATAAACTTACTATGTTGACTAGGAAGAGCTATACAAAGTGTATACAAAAAGCAAGAGAAAGCTATTTTTTTGAAAATAATCGCTGCTGTAACTGTTGTACAGTGCTGATGCCCTTTTGATCAGAGCTGGGATGGATAATGGGCGCATAACCTAAGCGTGATGCTTGCCCATAACGGATATCGTGCGCTGAAACAGGGCGAATTTGCCCATTAAGATCCACCTCACCCCACAGTACAGCGCGTTCGGGTAAAGGAATATCATAAAAAGAAGAAAGCACCGCCGCCACCAAGGCCACATCCATGCCGGGGTCATTCAGGCGCATACCGCCACCCACCTTGGCATAAATGTCCACTTGGCCAAAATTGAGCTTAAGGCGCTTTTCCAGCACGGCTAAAAGAAGATGTAATCTATTGGTATCAAAACCAAGACCGGTACGGCGCGGTACTGGTAAATACGTGCGTGTGACCAATGCCTGCACTTCCACAGCTAAAGGTCTATGCCCGTCCACAGCCATGACCACTGCCGTCCCACTGAGGGAAGCATCGCGCGCGCCCAAAAAATATGTTGAAGGGTCGTCAATGATTTCCATACCACGTTGCGCCATGTGAAAAACCAACAGTTCTTCATTGGGGCCAAAGCGATTTTTAAAAACGCGCAACAAGCGAAACATTTGCCGCCTGTCCCCTTCCAAGGAGATAACAGTATCCACCATATGCTCCAAAAGGCGTGGCCCTGCCAAATTACCTTCCTTGGTCACATGTCCCACAAGGATAAGAGTGGTATTGGATAAACGGCACCGCTCCAGTAAATCCGTAGCCACGGCGCGTACCTGACTCACATTGCCGGGCAGGCCTTCTGCTTCCAAAGAACTGAGGGTTTGTACAGAATCCACAATGAGCAAAGAAGGGGGGGCAATGGCGGTTTGCACATCGCCTATGGGCAATACAGGGTGTAAATCTTCTACACTGGTGGTAGCCATGGCCAATAAATTAGGATGCAAAACCCCAAGCCTTTGACCGCGCCCTTTAATCTGCGGTAAAGATTCTTCGCCGCTGGCATACACGACTTTGCGTCCAGAAGCGGCCACAAGCCCCGCCACTTGTAAAAGCAAGGTAGATTTACCTATACCGGGCTCACCACCCACCAATATGGCTGCGCCAGGCACAAAACCCTCACCAAGAACCCTATCTAAAGCTTCTAAGCCAGAACCAAAAGCTTTATGCCCTTGGTCACAAACGTCCCCTAAGGGTATGGGAAGAGAGCTTGGTAAAAGCGAACTACGCCCACCAAGAGCAGACCCTTTGCCGCTTTTGGAGCTTGCACGCGCATGTACAACTTCCAAGGTGTTCCATTCCTGACACGTGGGGCACTTGCCGTGCCATTTGGCAGACTGTGCCCCACATGAGGTACATTGATAGGCTTCACGCACTTTTGACATAAAAAATTAATCAGCCTCTTTTTTTACGTCTTTAGCTGTGAGAATTTTTACGCCAAACTCTGCCACTTCCGGCGGTGGATTATAAAAAAGCACCATGAAGGGCACTTCACCGCCGCTGGGCACATTGGTATTTTTGGTTAAAATTTCTATTTCATTATGTAAAAAAGACTCTAGCTCTTCTTCACCAAGCACTTGTAATTGAAAGAGAGAAAGAGCTGTGCCGGCCAATTGTTCTTTGGACATCAACACAGTTTTATCGGCGGCGTATATGGCTGCTTCCACTTCAATAAGTTCTTTAGGCTCAGGAAATTCATTAATAATTTTCCCTTCTACCACAAAGATATCACCTATTTTTTCATTTTTTACATAGTATTGACGCACATTGCGCATGGTCATAAATTCTACGCTTTTAGGAATTTCAGCCGCAGCTTCTGTATTTTCCCCTTTTTGCATATTCATATACCACCATGCACCGGCACCGCCACCTATACAGAGCAACACTACTAAGATACTAATGATAAGTTTAGACTTTTTCTTACCTGAATCGGAAGTACCCTTGCTTCCACTGGTGGAACCAGGGAGATTATCTAAGCTAAAATCATCCAGATTTTCGCCGCCGCCTTCCATGGCTGGTTCTGCAGCTGCAGCTTGAACAGGAGCTTGTGCGGGAGTTGCAGCTTGAGCTGGGGCTTGCGCTGGCGCTTGAATGGGAGCTTCCTGCGCGGGCGCTCCTTCATACCGAAAAACATGTTGACACACAGAACAACGTAATTTCACATTGGGTCGCACCACAGCGTCCGGAAGATGAAATTTACTTTGACACTGAGGGCATTGCACTTCCATAGTAACTCTCCAACAATGGTATTTGTTCCGGCCTATTCTTCGGGAATAAGCACGCAAACATCAGGAAGATTTCTATACTGCTCTGCGCAGTCAAGACCATAACCTACCACAAAACCTTCATCCATACTAAAAGCCACATAGTCTGCCCCTACGGCAACTTCACGTCTTTCTTTTTTATCTAACAAGACGGCTGTCTTAAAAGAACGTACAGGGCGCATGGCAAAAAGGTCGTATAAAAAACGCATACTATGGCCAGAATCAATAATATCTTCTACCAAAAGAACATGTTTGTTCTCTATGGGCACTTCAATGTCTTTGGTAATGGTCACTGTGCGTGAAGAACTGGCTTCATTTCCATAGCTAGAAATACGCAAAAAGTCTATTTCTACATGAGGTTTTTTCAAAGCGCGTATTAAATCTGCATGAAAAATAAATGCGCCTTTCAGCACACCTATTACCACTAAGGGTTCATCTCCATAGACAGCATCAATGTCTGCAGCCATGGCTGTAATGCGCTGCTTTATCATATCAGCCGTATATAAGGGCTGCAATTCTTTAACGTTCATATACTATCCTATAAATCTAAAATAACCGCAGTCTCATCACAGTCTGGATATTTGGGGCAATGCACACAGTCCGCCCAAATTTTTTGCGGTAACACGTCTTTATCTACTATGCTAAAACCAAGCTTTGTAAAAAAAACTTCTTGATACGTAAGGGAAAACACTTTGCTAATCTGTAACTGCTGACAGTCTTCTAAACATTTTCCCACAATTTTACGCCCAAGCCCTTGCCCGCGCATGGAATCATGCACCACCAAGGAGCATACTTCTGCTAAGTTATCCCACGTAGGAGCAAGAGCGCAACAGGCAACCACCTGCCCTTCCGGTAATTCGGCAACATAAAAATCACGTATATGTCTATACAAATGGCTTAAAGCTCTTGGCAACAATAAGCCTTGCTTTGCACAATCCATAAGTAAGGCATGAATGGCTTTTACATCACCCACATGGGCACGGCGGATGGCCACCTGTTCACTCATATTAAAGCTCCTATAATGAATCTAAAATTCTATTTAATTTACTTTTGGACATGTAGCCAGTCTCATTAAACTTTATTTTGCCATTTTTATCAAATACAGCATTATGCGGTATGGCATTTACTTTAAAGAGCTTTTGAACAGTGCTATCCACACGCACCACAGGATACTTAATACCATACTCATTCATAAAGTCTGGCAAAGGGCGTGCGCTTTGATCTACTGAAAGCCCAATGACAACCACATCTTTACTTCTTTCTTTTGCTATGGAAACAAGACCCGGAATTTCCTTGCGGCACGGAGGGCACCATGTGGCAAAAAAGTTTAACACCACCGTTTTTCCGGCATATTGTTCAATTAATTGTTCCAACTGTTGTACATTTATTGTTTTTATAGGATTTGCCATTGCTAAAGCAGAAGCACTTATAGCCATAAAAAGTCCAAAGCTTAAAAACAACTTGGAAAAGTTTTTCATAGTATTATCCTTTTAGTAAAGATTTCGCAAGACGCACCGCGCCCACAGCATCTGTGGAATATCCATCTGCGCCAATGGCATCAGCATAAGCCTGTGTAATAACAGCTCCGCCCACCATGACTTTACAAGCTAGATTACGCTCGCGTACAAGTTTAATAGTATCTTCCATGCGCACCATAGTTGTGGTCATAAGCGCTGATAACCCAATGATATCAGCATTATTTTCCACCGCGCATTGAACAATTTCCTCTGCCTTTACGTCCTTTCCTGCATCAATCACGTCAAAACCATGGTTTCCAAGCAGTAAGGAGACAATATTTTTACCAATGTCGTGAATATCCCCTTCCACAGTGGCAAGCACAATGACAGGGCGTTTTTCTTGGCCGCGCATTTCTTCTAAAAGCGGTTTTACATGCCCAAAGGCTTTTTGCATGGTCTCGGCAGCGCGCACCAATTGCGGTAAAAAGTATTCACGCTTTTCATATTTTGAGCCTACCTCAGTAATGGCAGGAATAAGCATATTTTGTACAAGATCCATGGCATCAATGCCGCCATCAAGCTCTTTTTGTACAAAGGTAAGCACATTTTCTTTATCGCCTAAAACAACACAATCATACAAAGTAGTAGCAATATTTTCTTGCTGTTTACTTACAAGCGTTGCCCCTTCGCCGGCAGTCCAGCCTGCATAGGCATGAATAAAATGCGAAGCATTGGCATCTTTATTTAAAAGCACATTACTGGCATCGCGCACTTCACCAAGGCGCGCATTGGCAGGATTACCAATGCAAGAACTAAGCCCAGCCCCTACGCATAAAGCTAAATAGGTGGCATTGAGTAATTCTCTTGCCGGCAAACCAAAAGAAACATTGGAAAGACCTATGGTTGTGGGCAAGCCTTCACGCACACACCAGCGAATGGTTTCAAGGCTTTGACGCCCAGCCTCTGCTTTAGACGAGACAGCCAATGCAAGCACATCTACCATAATTAAACGGCGTGGAATGCCCAAAGCGTCTGCTTGCTCAAGCAAGGTTTCCAAAATGGCAATGCGTTCTGTGGCGCGTACGGGTAAATTACGTCCTTTCAAAGGCAACAACACAAAAGGAGCGCCATAATCCCTACAGAGAGGGCCTAGCACTTCCATACGTCCCGCTTCACCGCTTATGGAGTTCACAAGAGCAGAGCCTGGGCAATAGGGCAAAGCAGCAGCTATGGCATCCATATTGGAAGAATCTAAAGAAAGGGGTGTATCACAACTTTCTGTAAGGCGTAAAACAAGCTCAGGCAAAAGAACACTTTCATCCACCAATGGCGCACCCACATTGACATCTAACAAGGGAGCACCGGTAGCTATTTGTTCCTGAGCAAAACGTAAAGCAAGGCTTAAGTCTCCGGCCTGAAATTCTGCTGTGAGCTGTTTTTTTCCTGTGGGGTTAATGCGTTCCCCAATAATAGTGAAGGGGTATTCTTCGCCCACACGTACAAGATGCGACCTTGTGGTTAAAGCAAGGCTACCGGCACTTACGCGTACCGAAGGGCGGCGTAATTCCATATCACCCACCGCACGTTTTAACGCGGCAATATGCTCTGGCGTGGTACCACAACACCCACCCAAGAGCTGTACACCGGCGGCGGCAAATTTTGCTGTCTTTTCTGCAAAGGTTTCTGGGTCTAAACGAAATACCGTTTCGCCATTCACCAATTCCGGCAAGCCCGCATTGGGCTCCACCAATACCGGTACCTTAGAATAGGCCAGCATTTCTTCCACCACAGGAACCATTTGCTCAGGCCCTGCGCTACAATTGGTACCAAGTGCCACCACGCCCAAGTTTTGCATGGTTTCCACAAAAATTTCTGGAGTAGAACCCGTTAAGCTCACACCGTCTTCAAAGGTCATGGATACCATAATAGGCAAATTACACTGCTGACGTATGGCCACTACTGCGGCGCGTGCTTCCGCCAAATCAAATTGCGTTTCAATGAAAAAAACATCCACGCCGCCATGTAAAAGACCACGTACTTGTTCGCTGTAGGCGGCCATAATTTCACGGGGCTCAAGCTCACCCAAAGGACGCGCAAAATATCCTGTGGGGCCTATATCTCCAGCCACAAATACGCGCCGTCCAGCCCCTTGCGCTGCTTCACGCGCAGCCTTAGCCACATGGGAGTTATAGGTAAAAACATCCATACCCTTGGGGAGCTTCAGTGCATTTCCTCCAAAGGTACATGTAATAAGTACATCAGCGCCCGCATGCACATAGGCTTTGTGAATATCACGTAATATATCAGGGCGTTCTAAACAAAATTCCTCAGGGCTCATGCCTGCAGGTAGACCTGCCGATTGAAGCATGGTGCCCATACCACCATCTAAAAATAAAAACCGCCCTTGCTGTAAGGCATGACAAAAATCGCTCATTCTTCACTATCCTTTGTGCTTTGATTGCATTTATTCACGCAACATCTATACATTTATATTGTATTTTTGCTATGTCAAACTTTATCCAACGGAGGAGAAGATACAAAATCATCAAAAAAGAACTTTTCCCCAGTGAATGTGTTTAAAAAATACTATTTTTGCATTTTATTGCAATAAAATAGCGTTTATTTTTTTTCGCGAAAGTGCTTATTTTATGCTGTGCAAGCGCATTCTTTTATGTTATAAAAAAAACGTGCTCACCCCTTCAGTCCTTTTGTTGCACTTTTCTACTTAAAAATAGCAAAAAGAACAAACGAAAAACACACTCACTCTCACAGCGTCCACTTAAGCTGCCTCTTCAATATAACAATCGAGAATGTATATGAAAAAGAACACAAAAGCTAGCGCTAATAGTGCCACCTCTGCCCTTTCCGCCAAGAAAAAAAAAGTAGATGTGGAAGTTCTTGAGTCTCAAAACGCTACTACGCCCTTAGATGAAGTCGATGTAAACAGCGATGATTTTGACTTAGAGCTAGACACCGACGTCATCACCTTAGAGGCTGATGAAGACCTTGGTGATGACTTGCATGATGATGATTTGCATGATGAAGAGCATCACGGCCCTAATTTTGCGCCCACATCAGTAGCTCGTGTTAGTACAAGTCGTGACAATCTCCATTTATATTTGAAAGAAGTCAGCCGTTTTCCCATGCTTAAACCGGAAGAAGAACAAGAACTTGCCCAAAGAGTGCGCGACCATGGAGACACAGACGCTGCTTTTCGTCTTGTTTCTTCGCACTTGCGCTTAGTTGTCAAAATAGCCATGGACTTTCAACGCCGCTGGATGCAAAACGTTCTTGATCTTATTCAAGAAGGCAATGTGGGGCTCATGCGTGCTGTGAATAAATTTGATCCCGATAAGGGCATCAAGTTCTCCTATTATGCCGCATTTTGGATTAAAGCTTATATTTTAAAATATATCATGAACAATTGGCGCATGGTAAAAATTGGCACCACACAAGTACAACGCAAACTTTTTTTCAATCTAAATAAAGAAAGACAAAAATTGATTTCGCAAGGCTTTGACCCTGATGCTGCCATGCTTTCCGAAAAGCTTGGGGTAAGTGTGGAGCAAATAGAAGAAATGGATCAACGTCTTGGCGCTTCTGATATGTCCCTAGATATGCAAGTAAGTGATGCACAAGGCGGCGCTTCTCGCATGGACTTTTTACCTACTTTAGATGTGGGTGTAGAAGATAGTATAGCCAGTAACCAAATTGCTCAGCTAGTGCAAAAGCACCTAGAGGGCATTATTCCCAAACTTAACGAAAAAGAAACCTATATTTTGCAAAATAGGTTGCTCACAGATGAACCTGTCACCTTGCGTGAAATTGGCGAAAGATATAATGTCACCAGAGAAAGAGTGCGTCAATTGGAAGCGCGTTTGCTGGAAAAACTGCGCCAACATCTGAGTAACGACATTAAAGACTTCTCTGAAGAATGGATAAACACCTAAAATGAATACTATAATAAGACATAGTCTCATTGCGTCATTGTTATTTTCTTCTTGCCTCTTGCTAGGCTGTGGGGGCTGTGCGGCTACAGAAAAACAAACTTCGCTCACGGATGTAGCCGGCGCAAACCCTACCCTTGAGGCCATAGAAGCTTACGAGCCTTTGTCAGCAAGCACCATTTTTACGTATTTGGTTTTTAACCGTGCCTTACAAAATAACCATGAACCCACTATAATCAGTACCCTTAAGGATTTACTTAAGGACAATCCCCCTGCGTCCATATTCATTGATGCAGGTATTTGGGCATTGGAAAACAAAAGTGCGCGCCTTATACCTCTTATGAAAGAGAGTTTAGATGTACACCCCCAAAATATTTCCTTGCACCTCCTTTATGCTGAACTTTTGCAAAAGAGTGGACAAGTAGCCAAAGCCATTGACCATATCGAAGGCTTTATTGAAAAAAATCCCACAGTGGTAGATGCAAAGCTTGAATTGGCCTTGCTTTTGTCTCATAGTCAAAAATTTGATGAAGCTGTGAAAATTCTTTTAGAGATTGATGAAAAAGATCGTACAGGCCTTGTGGATTACTATCATGCAAAAGCCTTGCTAGGTCTTAAAAAAAATGAAGAAGCTCTGGCGTATCTTGAAAAAAGTGTAGAAAAAATGCCTGAATTTATGGATTCTCATAATGATTTGGCATTTTTGTATGAACAAAAGAAAGATTTTGCCAAGGCTCGTGACGTATATGAAAAAATGCTTACGGACTATGCCGATAATCATGAGCTCATGCTACGCATCATCATGCTTTCTTTGCGTCTCAATGAACCAGAAAAAGCCTTAGAATACTTTGAAAATAGCCCCATGACGCCAGAGTTAACCATCTCTGTGGCCAGTATGTTTGTGGATGCAGGAAAATATGACGTGGCAGAACCCATTTTATTGGGGTTGGCTGATATTCCCGGTGCTCCGCAAGATTTATATTTTTATTTGGCAGCCATAGCCTATGAGCGCGACAAAAACCCTGAAAAGACCTATGAATGGCTTACGCAGATTGATGCAGACAGTAAATATTATGAGCGTGCGCTTTTTTTACGCATGCAATTATTACTCGATTTAGATAAGCTTGATTTAGCTCTAGAAGAAGTGCGGAAGGGAAAGAAAATTGTTCCTGAAAATACGCAATTTTCCATGGCAGAAATACGTATTTTAGTTTCGCTCAAAAAATTCAACGAGGCTCTTAGTGCTGCCGATGCCATGCGCAAAAGATGGCCTCAAAATATGGACATAGCCTACTTACACGCTTCTGTGCTTGACCAAAGTGGCGCCAAAGAAAAAGCATTTGACGCCATGGAAAAAATAATTACAACAGAGCCGGATTACTTCCAAGCGCTGAATTATGTAGGCTATACATTGGCCGAACAAAGCAAAGAACTTTCACGTGCAGTACGTTTATTGCGTAAAGCTGACCGTTTGTCTCCCAACAGCAATTATATTCTCGACTCTTTAGCGTGGGCTTTATTTAAGAACGGTGACGTTTCAGAAGCGTGGGAATATATAAATAAAGCTGTTACTGCTCAAGGCTTTATAGATCCGGCCATTTGGGAACATTATGGGGACATAGCGCGTAGCCTTGGCAAAAAAGAAGAAGCACGCAAAGGGTACAAAAAAGCTCTTGAGCATACGCCACAAAACGCCAGTGCCATTACCTACAAACTTAATCAATTGTAATAAAGGATACCTTTCATGAAAGCTGTCTTTTCTAAAGCATTTCTAACCTTACTTATGTTGGGTCTTTGTGCCTGTGGTAAAAGTCCACTCTCTCCTGTAAGCCATGATAGCGATGCTTTGTGGCAAAATTACGCCAAAAGTGCGCAATCTGTCACAACACCTTTTCGCACCCAGCTGAGTTTACGCTATGGTGTGGAAGGCAGTACCGATCGCGTGCAAGGTTTATTATGGGGAAATTCCAGTCAAAAACTTCGTTTAGACATTGCCGCCGGCGTTGGCGTCACCATGGCTAAAATCTTCGAAGACCAACGCGAATTTATCATTTACATTCCTCAAGAAGAAAAAGCCTATGTGCATAAAGGGGAAGAAAAACCTTTATTTAATGTGGGCGTACCCATGCCATTGGGGCTGAATCACCTAGTGCTTATTTTGCAAGGGCATTATGCCTCCGTATTTGGCCTTGCGCGTGAGGGTTCCCCCATGCCCTTGGCTGAAACAGATTTAGTACTGGCTGACCGTGATGAGCTTCCCGCAGAAGCGGTGGCCTATACCTTAGAGGAAGGACAATTTCGTGGAACGCTTGTGCTTAGCCCCTTAGGGCTTCCCATTTATTGGCAAGAAGACAGCACCACAGGTTGGACCATAGCCCTACAGTATAGGGAACATGAAAACATTCCTTATAAGTTAGAAATCAAGCACATAGCATCAGAGCGTAAAGCCGTGCTCATAGTAAAAGAGCGCGCTTCTGACTTAGACCTCTTTACGCCTGAGCAAATGCGACTTATCTTTCCCAAAGAAACAACCATTCTTCCTTTGGAAGATTTACAAAATGATGCCTAAAAAGACAGCACACGCCTAAGGAGTTTTTCATGTCTTTATCTTTACATATAGCCTCTGACCATGCAGGTCTGGCTCTTAAAAACCTTGTAAAAACACATCTGGAAGCCCAAGGGCATAGTGTACAAGACCATGGTACGCACACCACAGACAGCTGTGACTACCCTGTTTTTGCACAAAATTTATGTACAAGTTTACTTAAAGATACAGCCCAAGCCAAGGGCATACTCATTTGCGGTACCGGCGTAGGCATGTCTATCATGGCCAACCGTTATCAAGGTATACGCGCTGCCCTTTGCGGCAATGAATTTCAAGTGCGCGCTACGCGCCAACATAATGATGCCAATGTACTTTGCTTAGGCGAACGCGTCATAGGGCCTGGCTTAGCTCTTTCCATGGTGGACATCTTCCTACAAACCTCCTTTGAAGGGGGCAGGCATCAACACCGTATAGACTTTTTTGATAAGTAGTTTTATGAGGGAAAAGGGCGTATGATTTTTTGTGGGGGGAAAGGGGGAACTTTTGCTAGCACCAAAAAGTTCCCCCTTTCCCCCTCAAAACGTGCTTTATTTGTAATATTTATAACAACATTATATGCTACTGCTGTTTAATTTTCATTGCGCCGCCATGTCTTTTCAAAGAAAGCGTACCATCGCCATGAAAGTTTTTTGGAAAGGGGGTCTGGGGGAAGAACCTTTTGTCCACAAAAGG
>CAYJNA010000064.1:0-14820 GCA_964371225.1 uncultured Desulfovibrionaceae bacterium | reverse complement strand
GGGGACTTTTTGGCGCTAGCAACAGCCCCCTCCGTCCCCCCACAAAAAAATTCTTTCCTAAACTAATTCACCATCAAACACAGTGGTGGCGCCGCCGGTCATGAAGATATGGTCATTATCTGCCCAGCGGATGTGTAGGGTGCCACCAAGGAGGTGTATATTCACATCACGTTCGGTGAGGCCAAGACGGGCGCACACCACACCCACAGCGCAAGCGCCGGTGCCACAAGCTTGCGTTTCGCCGGCACCGCGTTCCCACACACGCATGCGAACATTGTTTTTGTCCAGCACTTCAATGAATTCCACATTGATGCGTTCAGGGAAAAGAGGGTGATTTTCAATGGCAGAGCCTATGGCTTCAATGGCAAAATCATCAAGGTTTTCACCTTGAATGACTACGTGGGGGTTACCCATGGAAACGCAAGAGCCTATGTAAGTTTTGCCAAGGGCTTCAATGCGTATTTCAAGGGCGGTGTCACCTTCATGTTTTACAGGAATGCGTGCTGGCACCCATTCAGGCGTGCCCATGTCCACGGTGGCACCGGTAACCTTGTCGCCTTCCATAATGAGGGTGATAATTTTAATGCCGGCAAGGGTTTCTACTGTAAGCTCGGGCTTACTGACGAGTCCATGCTCAAAAGCATATTTCCCTACGCAGCGAATGGCATTACCGCACATTTGGGATTCACTGCCATCACTATTAAACATGCGCATGCGCACGTCGGCTACCTCAGAAGGTAAAATGAGCACAAGGCCATCGGAACCAATGCCCTTATGTCTGTCGCTCACGGCGATGGCTAGGGCGGCAGGATCTGTCACGGGGCTTATACGTGCATCCATATACACATAATCATTGCCTATGCCGTGCATTTTTGTAAATTTCATGGGGCATCTCCTCAAGCTAATCTATACATATAGTTGCACATGCGTGCATAAATTGTAAGTTTGGCAGTGTACTAAAAAATAATAGGAATTTATACTAAAAATTTTATGTACATAATATTTTGATATTTTTAAATATTTTCCTTGATATAAGCGTTGAGCCCCAGAAGGTCTTCTTCCCAAGGCCAGACACCACCGGCAAAATACTTGCCGCGCCCATAAAAGAGCGTGCCGCAAGCTTCGGCGGCAAACATATCTGTGCTGGCATCGCCTACCATGAGCACTTCAGCGGGGTCGGCTTTGGCTTTTCGAATGATACTTTCCAGTAAGGGTGTTTTTGAAGGTGGAGCGCCGCAAATTTCCGTGAAGTATTTATCAAGACCGCGTAAGGGGAGTAAGTATTCCAGCTCTGCTTGCGGGGCGCCGGAGCAGACATATATGGGAAGCTTTCCGGCCCATGTTTGCAGCACCTCTTCAATGCCCGGCACCAGAGGGCAGGTTTTAATAAGTTCAAAGGTGAGTCCTTCAAAGCGTGCGTTCCAGTCTTTAAGTTCTTCCTCAGTGATGGTTTTTCCAAGAACTTCCTCAAAAAACCAAGCGAATTTCACATTGCGGTTAATGCCACCATGCATAATATGGTGCATACGTAGGCGGTCGGAAGCTTCTTGACCGTAGGGGCGACCCATTTCGGCAAAGGCAGCGGTTTTAATGTCCATGCTTTCTAAAATGACACCGTCACAATCGAGTACAAGGGTGGATATGGGCATAGGAAAATCCTTTATGGAGAAGTTAATAGGCAGTGTAAAAGTACTTTTACATACGAGATAAGGCTCTTTTTCAAGGGAGACCATACTTTTTTCGCTTTTTCTTGGCAAGTGCAAGGTTGTGGTAGGGTGGGGGTGCGGGGTAAGGGGCATTCTTCTCCTTTCCTTTCCTTGCATCTCAGGCTATAGAATACATATGCAAAAAGAAATTATACAATTGGAACTCACGTCTTTGTCACATGATGGACGTGCAGTGGGGCGTGTGGATGCACGCGTGGTGTTTGTGGAACATGCCTTACCTGGGCAAGTGGTACGTGCGACCATTACAAAGAGCAAAAAGAACTTTGCCGAAGCTACTTGCCTTGAAGTGGTACAAGAGGCGCCCAATAGCATAGCTGCGCCTTGCCCTCATGCTTCTGAGTGTGGCGGCTGTCCTTTACAAACCATGCCCGCCGCCGTGCAGCTTCAGTGGAAAGAAAGTATGGTGCGTGAGGCCATGACGCGCATAGCCAAGCTTGATGCAGAAGCACTTAGCTGTATTCAGCCCATTATACCTTCCCCTCAAGCGTGGGGCTATCGCAATAAAATGGAATTTGCCTTTGGGCATGATGCGCAGGGGGTTTTGGTACTGGGTATGCGGGCTAAGGGCTCTCACGCTGTGGTGGCAGTGCCGCATTGTAAGCTTATGCCAGAAGGCTGTATGGAAGTGATACGTCAGCTGAGCACCTTGTGCCAAGAAGCTAAGCTAAAAGCTTGGGACGGAGCCAAAGAAAAGCAACGTGGAGGCTATGGGCAAAATCAAGGCGTGTTGCGCCATGTGGTCTTACGTCGTCCGCATAGCTTGGGAGAAGATGGCAAAGCGCAATTGCTCGTAAATATAATCACAGCCCCTGCCGATAAAAATACGCGTTTAGCCCTTTCTCGCTTAGGCAAAGACCTTATGCAAGCTTGCAGTGGGGTGACGGGCTTTGTGCTGGAAGAGCGACGCAGTGCAGCCATGGTAGCCCAAGGTGAGCATGTTATTAGCAAGCTTGGGCAGATACATTTGCAAGAACATTTGGGCGGGGTTACTTACACCTTGGGGCACAATGCTTTCTTTCAAATTAATACAGAAGCCGCCGAGGCTTTGTGTACCGAAATTGTGGCCATGTCTGAGGCAAAAGACGCTCAGGTACCCAGTGAAAGCTGTTTTTGGGACTTGTATTGCGGCGTGGGAGCACCGGGCTTAAGTCTTGCGCGCAGTGCGACAGCCCTGTACGGTGTGGAGATTAACCCTAAAGCCATTGAAATGGCCAAGAGAAATGCCAAATCCTTGGGCTATGGCGCCGCTACGTATACGGCAGGTGATGCTAAAAAAGTCATGAGCGCATGGCCCAAACCTCGCGTGATTTTGCTTGATCCGCCGCGCACCGGCATGGCGCCTGAAGTGGTGGAAACCATATTGAACAGCGGTGCAGAGCGTTTACTTTACGTATCGTGTAATCCTGCTACTTTAGCGCGTGATGTGGCCTTGCTTTCAACAAAGTATACCTTGCAAAGGCTTGTTCCTTTAGACTTTTTCCCGCAAACGCCGCATGTAGAAAGTTGCGCACTTCTTGTGTATAAAGATTAAAAAAGTAAGCCAAAAGTGTTCGGAAAATCATTGACGTCACGGAGGCATTGTGGTAGAAATAACAAGCTTTGTGAAATGGGGTACAAACCTTTTGCGCCCATATGTCTAAGCATTTTTAAACATATGTGCAGTACGAGGGTGGTATGAATTTCAGCGAAAGAGTTAAAAAGAAAAGCAAAACCATGGAAGTGTTTGCCACGGCGGGCACCATTGGTATGCATATGGTCAGTGGCCCCATAGTGGGCTTTGCCATTGGTTACGGTCTTGATAAGTGGTTGGGAACGGACCCTTGGATGAAGTTGGCTTTCTTTCTTATTGGTATTGGCGCCGGTTTTCTTAATGTGCATCGGGATAGTCAAAACCTTTTGCGTAAAATGCAAAAAGAAGGGCCCACAAGTAAAGGGGAAGTACATACGGCGGATGCCAAGACCACTGCCAATGCAGATGCCATGGCAAGCACGGGGACACAGCAAGCTTCTGTAAGCCGTGCAAAGGACAGTGACCATGCCTAGCGGAGGTACTTCTTTGCTGGCAAGGGCGGTGCATCCCCTAGATGCATGGCTGTGGCGCCGCGGGTTTCAAAACCCCTTAGTGCGCTTTATGCTGAAAATACAAGTGCTTTTCTTTTTATTTGCGCTTACGGCGGGGCTTATGGCTCTTCCTTGGACGCCTCATGTGGCAACCTTTGCTGTGGGCTCTGCTATTTTTGCCAATATTTTTTGGGGAATTTCTGGACAAGTACTAGGACTTTCCCTTACAAAGTATTCAGGGGGCTTGCTTTTCCTCCTGCTACTGCGTACTGGTTTTAGGTTGGCGCTTGCCGCCGCGATTTTATATGTGGCCTTCGTGGTATTCAAAGCCTCAGCTCTTGCCATAGTGTGTGGAGTGACGGCAAGTATGGGCTTAGCCCTCGGAACCTTTGCTTACAACCATTTTAGTAAGCACAAGCAATAAGGAGCGTATTATGGCAGGTGGATTGCCGCATCCGGTCTTACTTTCGACCCTTGCTGACATGGATTACATCACCATTGGTGGACAAGTTGTAGAATTTAAGCATGTCTTTTTCACGTGGATTGGCATGGCTTTCTTATTTCTTGTGGCGTATATGGTACGTCGCCATATAACCATGGTGCCGGGTAAAGGACAAAACTTTTTCGAAGTGGTCATAGGTACCATTGATGACTTTGTCTGTACCAACCTTGGTGAAAAAGACGGTAAAAAGTTTGTGCCTTTATTGGCAGGTATTTTTATCTACATCCTTACCATGAACATCATGGGTCTTCTTCCCGGTTTTGACGCCCCTACGGCTAACCTTAATACTACGGTATCATTAGCTATTGTGGTATTTGTATATTATAATTTCCTTGGTATGCAACGTTGGGGTTTCCATTATGTGAATCACTTCACCGGCCCTTCCAAGGCACTTATTCCGCTCATGTTCCCGCTGGAAGTAGTGTCGCATTTATCGCGTCCTCTTTCTCTTTCCTTACGTCTTTTCGGTAACATTCGCGGTGAAGAAATTGTTATTATTCTCGCCTTTGTTATGGCTCCCATACTTGGTAGCTTACCCATTTACTTCTTGTTCCTCTTGGGTAAGAGCATGCAAGCTTTTGTATTCTTCATGCTTACCATGTTCTATATTAAGGGCTCTTTAGAGCACGCACACTAGGATTTATGCCTCACTTCCTTATGAGGGGGTGAGGCTCACTTTGTGGGGAATGGTCTACGGACCCAAACATATAATCATCTTAAGGAGTTTAACATGCGTAAATTATTAATGATCGCCTTAACAACCGTTGCTTTTGTAGGTATGGCTTCTCTTGCTTTCGCTGCTGGCGATCCCATGGCTATTAGCTTTACTTCCTTAGCTTCCGTTCTTGGTATCGGTATTGCTGCTTGTGGTTGCGGTATCGGTATGGGTCTTGGTCTTAAAGGCGCTTGTGAAGGTGTAGCTCGTAACCCAGATGCCAGTGGTAAAATCACCGGTACCATGATTTTGGCCTTCGCATTTATCGAATCCTTGGCTATTTACGCCTTGGTTGTAAGCTTCATCTTGCTCTTTGCTAACCCCTTCATGGGCTAGTTGTTACAGCATTTGTTTGTACAAGCCCCAACTTCGGTTGGGGCTTTTTTGTTATGTCAAGGAGAGAGTACTTATGATGACAGCCGCGCACATACGTCAAAAACTTCAAGCTGGGCAAACGACAGTGGGGTCGTGGTTGCAATTGCCTTCGCCAGATACAGCAGAAATTATGGCGCATATGGGGTATGATTGGCTGGTCATAGATATGGAACACGGGAGTATAGATATACGGGACTTGCCTTGTTTACTTCGAGCCATTCACAGCGGGGGGGCTTTGTATTTGCAAAGGCAAACAGCACACGCTAAACCTTCAGCTGTCATGGTACAGAAAAAAAGGAGCGCAACTATTGTGCTGGACGAGCCTACCACGGCGGAGTTTTCTACCCCAAGATTTTTTTCCCCCTTACCACTTGTACGCGTACCCAAGGCAGAGACCTTGGTGATTCGACGCGCTTTGGATGCCGGAGCCGGTGGACTTATTTTTCCCATGATGCAAAGTCGTGACGCCTTAGACAAAGCCATAGATGCAGCGCTGTATCCTCATGCGCAAAAAAATTATGGCGTACGCGGTGTGGGCTATGCAAGGGTAAATACCTATGGCAAAGATTTTAGCCAAAGTAGGCAAGAGTCGGCACAAGTATTGTTGGTGGCGCAAGTGGAACATGTGGATGCTCTGCATACTTTGGACACTTTGGTGCAGCATGAGCGTTTAGATGCCATCATGATAGGCCCTTATGATCTTTCAGCTTCCATGGGAATTATGGGGCAATTTACGCATCCGCTTTTTTTGCAAGCCATGCAGGAAATACAAAATATATGCCGTAGCCATGCCATGCCCATGGGAAGCCATGTGGTAACACCTAGCCTAGAGGCATTGCAACAGGCACAGCTGCAAGGTTATACCTTTTTGGCCTATGGGCTTGATGCGCATTTTTTATGGCAGGGAGCGGTAAGGCCGCAGTGTTAAAAGAGGTTGAGGAAAGGTGATGACTATGCTTGCAGTGGTTTTTGGCGGTTCAGGCTTTTTAGGGTCTCATGTGTGTGATGCCTTAAGTGAAGCCGGTCATGAGGTGCGTATTGTGGATAAGGTGCCTTCACCTTACGCACGGACTGGGCAAGATATGTGGGTAGGAGATATTTTAGATTTTGCACTGGTGCAGAAAGCTGTGCAAGGTGCAGATTTTGTCTGTAATTTTGCTGGAGTGGCACATTTGGAACAAGCCTATGCCCAGCCCCTTCAAAGCGCGCAGGTAAATGTTTTGGGTAATGTGCATATTTTAGAAGCGTGCCGTTTAGCGCAGGAAAAACACCCTTTACAGCGCTATATCTTTGCCAGTTCATTATATGTGCATGGAGATAAAGGCGGGGCGTATCGTTGCAGTAAACAAGCCTGTGAACACTATGTGCAACTCTATACCCAAGACTATGCCTTACCTTGTACCATTGTGCGTTATGGTTCTTTATATGGGCCACGTGCCGATGCACATAATGCCTTGTACCGCTTCATTTCACAGGCATTACAAGGCGAAAGCATAACGTATTATGGGGCGGCCACAGCACAGCGAGAATATATTCATGTGATAGATGCTGCCCGCCTCACGGTGGAATTAGTAGAAAAGGCTGTTGTGGGACAACCGTATATATTAAGCGGTGCGCAAAGTTTTCGTGTACAAGATATTTTTTGTATGCTGGAAGAAATGCTGGGCAAGCCCATTACTGTGGCTTACGATACGCATACTAAGCATGGGCATTATCAACATAGCCCCTATACATTTGCGCCGCCCATAACACAAAAACTCTTTCCCAATCCGGCCATGGATTTGGGGCAAGGTATTGTGCATATGATGCAAGAAATTCAAGGCCACTTGGACAAGCATAAGGGGCTAGAGATATGATTAATTACGCCATAATTCCTGCGCGTATGGGGTCTACGCGTTTTCCCGGAAAGCCCTTAGCCCTTATGCATGGTATCCCCATGCTGGGACATGTGGCTTTTCGCACACAAAAGGCTGCTAGCCTTGCGGCCACCTATGTGGCCACTTGTGATGCTGTCATTGCTGAGTATTGCCGTGAAAATCAGATTAAAGCGGTCATGACTAGCCCTGCGCATACGCGCTGTGCTGACCGCTGTGCCGAAGCCTTACCCCTTATAGAAGCATTGGAAGGCAAAAAAGCCGATGCTGTGGTTATAGTGCAAGGGGATGAACCCTTGGTGCATGCCGATATGATAGAAACAGCGCTGGAAATGTTACATAGTGCGCCGCATATGCAGACCATAAACTTACGTGCAGCCATTACCAGTGAAGAAGAATTTCTTTCGCCCAACACCATTAAAGTGGTGACAGATGTACAGGGAAAGGCCTTATATTTTTCTCGTGCGCCTTTACCTTCAAGAACGAAGCCTTGGGTGACAGAGACAGGGCAAATCTTATGGGGCTATAAACAAGTGTGTATTATGCCCATTAGGCGTGCGGCATTGTTAGAATTTATTGAATTGCCCCCAACACCCTTAGAACAAGCAGAATCCATTGATATGTTGCGCATTTTGGAGCATGGGGGCGCTGTGCATACTGTGCTTACGCAATACCCTACGCAAAGTGTGGATTGTCCCGCCGATCTTGAGCGCGCTCTACACCTTATGCAAAAAATGTCTACTGCGCTTTAGTGTAAAAAATAAAGAGGATAGTATGAAAATTGCCATTACCACCACTACTTTTGCCAAATATGATATGGCACCCATGAATGTACTTTTCGAAAAAGGTATTCATTGTATTCAAAATGCTCGCGGTCGCGCACTAACAGGCGATGAGGTCATAAAACTTGCCAAGGAGTGTGATGGCATCATTGCCGGCACGGAACCTCTTTCCGCCGCGGTTATGGCGCTTTGCCCCAAATTGAAAGTTATTTCACGCGTGGGTGTGGGATTGGATTCGGTGGATGTGGATTTTGCCAAGCAACGTGATATTATAGTTTGCACTGCCCAAGCGGATCTTTTGGGACGTGCTGTGGCTGAGCATGTCTTGGGTTTGGCATTAAATCTTTTACGTATGACATCACAACAAGATAGAGCCTTGCGCGCCGGCACATGGCAGAAGCATATGGGCTTTTTATTGCGCGGGAAAAAAATTGGCATAGTGGGTTTTGGCCGCATGGGGCGTGCTGTGGCGGCTGTGCTTGCGGTGCTGGGCTGTGATATTGCCTTCACAGACCCACATGTGAGCGCTGAAGACGGTGGACGCTATACAAAAATGACTCAGGAAGAACTCTTAGCTTGGGCGGATATTATCACATTGCATTGTCCCGCTTTAGCAGATGGAGCCAGTCTTTTGGGTGAAAAAGAGTTCGGCCTCATGCGCGAGGGCACATGGCTGATTAATACTGCGCGTGGCTCTCTGGTGGATGAAACAGCCTTACACGCGGTCATACGTGATGGACATCTTGGCGGTGCAGCTTTGGATGTGTTTGGCACAGAACCTTATACCGGCATGTTAACGGAGTTGGATACTGTGCTTCTTACGCCTCATGTGGCTTCTTATGCCCGTGAAGCGCGTGCGCAGATGGAAATGGAAGCGGTGCAAAATCTTTGTAATGCTTTAGGATTAGAGTAGTTTTTTCCATATATTGTATTGTTATGGGGAGGGAAAAGCTTTCCTTCCCTCCCCTAAACGTCCTTACTGTGTTTTTTGCGTTGTATGGTAAACACGCGGAATCATATACATAAGCCCCACTTCTTTTTTCTCTGGTATATATTGGGTAGCCACAATAACATGGCCTAAATTCCATAAATAGCCTTGACCCTCTTCACCTGCTGAGGGTTTCCCAAAGCGTTTTTCCACCATATTCTGCACGGCTTTGGCTGTGCTGGCAGAAGGGGCAGCATAATCTATCTTTAAAAAGCCCATTTCTTGTTGCGCTTGAGGGCTACTGTCTTTTTTAGGCAAAGCCGGAGAACCGGCACCATAGCACACAGCCATTTGGTGGGCGCCGGGTACCGAGCCTTTAAGATCATACACATCGCAGATGAATTTTGTATCCTCACGCAAGGCCTTGACCTTGGATACAGACAGCGCTGAACGCATGGCGGCGCGGCTAAGGCCTTCTTCACCGCTCATGAGCGCACCAAAAAGCGTTACTTTGGGAAAACCTTTTTCTTTGTGCTCTTCTTGACTCATGGCAAAAAGCTCTTTTTGCGCTTCGGCATGACCGGCCATGGTGGCACCATAAAGTAATAAAGTGGCGCGTTCATGATTTTTCGGCACGCCCTTACCTATACGGTATAAGTGCCCAAGGCGCGCTTGCGCTTCCACATTATGTCCCGCGGCGGCAAGGCTATACCAAGCGGCGGCTTCAGTATCATTTTGTATGACACCTTCTCCGCGTTCGTATAAAACAGCCAATAAGTATTGCGCTTCATGTTGGTTAAGATCCGCGGCTTTTCTTAGCCATGTGGCAGCCGTATCCAGATGTTGCGCCCCGCCGCGCCCTTGTACGAGCATTCTTCCTAAGTGATACATGCCGTCTTTGTCTCCGCTTTCAGCAGCTTTGCGAAACCACGTAACGGCTTGCTTACTATTTAATAACACGCCTTCACCCCTGTCAAAAAGTAGACCCAATGCTGTCATGGAAGGGGCATGGGCTTCTTCAGACAAAGAACTCCACAGGGTAAAGGCTTCTTTATGCTCCCCTTGGGCGTAGGCTTTGGCAGCATCGGTGTATGTTTGGTCGATACGAGCCTGCTCGCGGGCAAGAGCTTCTGCTAAACGTATTCTATCTTCTTCAGCTTTTTTGAGGGCAGCCAGACGTGCTTGTTCAGCAATTTCCTCGGCTGTGGGCTGTGCTGGTGCTGCATCGGCGGCTTTGGGAGGAGCAAGGGGTCGTGTGGGCAGGGGAGAGGGGGGCAGTGTTTTTTCTTGCACTGTATCTTGCCCCGCATTTTGCCCTGTATTTTGAGTGATAGGGCTTAAACGTGTGGCAGTGGAAGTACTTGGGGCTGTGTTACCCAATGAAGTGGCGGTGGTATTGCCACTGGTGCCCTTGGGAGCAGCACTAAGAGGGGCAGGCGCAGAAACAACGTACGGCGGAGATGTTTGCGCCGGTGTAGTATTAGTGTCCTGTGCCGACGGCGCTTTACCATAAGGTACACCTGTGATGGGTGCAGGGGGAGTACCCGTGGCAGGGCCTAAAGTGGTGGCTGTATCATCGCTTTGCGGCGCAGAAGGAGCCGCAGGTGCTGCTGAGCTGTAAATATCCATGCCTTGTGCAGCTTTAAGAGGAGCTGCGTAGGAGAAAATAGTCAGGGTAGTAGCAAGTAATAAAGTAAATATTTTCATGAAATCCTCTATGGGTGCAGGCATGGCCTGTCAGTTATTTGAACTTATTTTGAGAGTATAGCTTTATTTGTAATAACTTGCAAAATGAATACCTATGATTATATCATAAAGAAAGTATGTTTTTTTATGTGCTATGTTTTTAAAAATACATGTCTTTCAGAAATTTAACTTGAAATAGCTTTCAGTTTAAGCTAGTAGGCCACTACGAGATATTTTTATGAAAAAACTTTCTGTATATACTATTAGCCTTGGCTGTCCAAAAAACCGTGTGGATACGGAGCACTTGCTAGGATCTTTAAAACTTCCCATGCAAGCTACCAACCATATGGGGCGTGCGCATATGATTTTTGTAAATACATGTGGCTTTATTTTTTCTGCTACAGAAGAATCTGTACGCACCATTGTGGGCATTATCAATCATATATCTACCTTAAAAAAACGCCCCCTCTTGGTGGTGGCAGGGTGTATGGTGAGCCGTTTTGGCGCTGAGGCTTTGGCGCAAGATTTACCAGAAGTGGATCTTTGGTTGCATAATGCCGGCATGGATACGTGGCCTCATGAAGTGGCGCATGCCTTGGGGCTTAGTGAATCCATGGTGCAAGAGGGGCGTTTATTATCCACGCCGCCTTCTTATGCTTGGCTAAAAGTCAGCGATGGCTGTCGTCATGCCTGTTCATTTTGCACCATTCCGTCCATTCGCGGCAGACATCGTTCTATTCCTGCAGAAAAACTTGTGCGCGAAGCACAAAATGTGCTGGATCAAGGCGTCAAAGAATTGGTGCTGGTGGCGCAAGATGTGAGCTCGTGGGGGGAAGACTTAGGCAAGGGAGGCGAGTATAATTTACGCACCTTGGTGGAGCAATTGCTTCCTTTAAAAGGGCTTGCGTGGTTACGGCTCATGTATTTGTACCCTTCTGGCATGACAGAAAATATGCTGGCTTTTATAAAAGAAGCCTGCGCGAGTGGGCCTTTATTGCCCTACTTTGATATACCCATGCAGCATGCGCACGAAGATGTTTTGCAGCGCATGGGGCGCCCTTTTGCTAAAGATCCGCGAAAAGTGGTGGATAGAGTACGCTCTTATGTGCCTCACGCAGCTTTGCGAACGTCCTTTATAGTGGGCTTTCCCGGTGAAGAAGATGTGCATTTTTCCGCTTTGCGTGATTTTATAAGAGAAACGCGCTTACATCACGTGGGTGTTTTTGCTTATGAGGCGGAAGAAGGCACCAAAGCTGCGCTTATGCCAGATCAAGTGGAAGAGAGTATTAAACAAGAACGTCGTGATGCTCTTATGGAGCTTCAGGCGGAAATTTCGGAAGAATTGCTTGAGCAAGAAGTGGGCAAAGAGCAAAGTGTTCTTGTGGATAGTGCGCATGATGAATGGCCGGGCTTGCATGTGGGGCGCGTATGGTTTCAAGCTCCAGAGGTGGATGGTATTACCTATGTAAGTGGCCCTGCAGTGGAAGCTGGTGCCATGGTGCGTGCGCAAATTGTAGAAAATACAGCTTACGATCTTACGGCTTTAACAGATTAAATTTACGCTTTTTACGGTGTAGAGTTTTGCAAAAAGGAACTTTATGTCATTAGATATGCAGGGTATGTCTCATAATCCCCTTTATGAAGAAGGAAAAACTTTTTGGTGGCGGCATTTTGAAGGAAAAGCTGAACCTGAAGTCGTCTTTGAAGATAGTAATATATTAGAATATCTTGACCGTGCAGCACAGCAAAGGCCGCATGGTAAAGCCATTATTTTTCAAAATTACACCCTAAGCTATGCTGCATTGAAGGATAAGGCCGAAGCTTTTGCCGCGGCTTTGCGTTTGCGTGGAGTGGAAAATGGCGACAGGGTAGCCATTATGTTACCCAACATACCACAAACTATTATTGCTGTGTGGGGTGTACTTAAAGCCGGTGCTGTGGCTGTCATGACCAATCCATTATATATGGAAAAAGAATTGACACATCATTTTCATGACTCCGATGCAAAAATTCTCATTACCATGGACTTGTTGTGGCCAAAAATCGCTGCATTATATGATAAACTTGGTCTTCGTTTGAGCATTGTGACACGCATTGCCGATGGCCTTGCTTTTCCGCTAAATATTTTGCAACCGTGGAAGGCTAAAAGAGAAGGCTCTTTGCCGGAAGTGCCCTTTGAGGGTAAGGATATAGTGTCATGGCGTGATTTTATGGATACGAAAGAGCGCTATGCTGCTAGCATTGCTGATCCGCAATCCACACCGGCATTTTTACAATACACCGGTGGTACCACAGGGGTGTCTAAGGCAGCAGTACTTACGCATGCCAATCTTTCTTCACAAATGCAGTTGCTTGGTTATATTATTGATGCTCCTAAGGACGCAAAGTACACCTTTTTGTCCATATTACCTTTCTTCCACATTTTTGGATTGGCAGGAAATATCATGTTGCCAGCTTTTTATGCAGCAGCGTCTATTCCTGTACCGCGCTATACACCTTCGGATTTGTTGCGCACCATCGATAAATACAAACCTAACTTTTTTATTGGTGTGCCTTCCGTGTATATGTCACTTATGCAACAAAAAGATTTACCAAAATATGATTTATCTTGCATTGAATTATGCATATCCGGCTCTGCTCCCTTCCCTAAAGAAGCTTTGGAGCGCTTTCAAAAGCTTACCGGTGCGCGTTTAACGGAAGGCTTGGGTCTCACGGAAGCATCCCCTTGTATTACGGCTAATCCCATATATGGAAAGCAAAAAAGTGGTTCTGTGGGGGTGATGCTACCGGGAACAGAGGTGCGCATTGTGGATAGCGAAGATGGTGTTACTATTTTGGGGCCGCATGAACATGGGGAACTCATTGTGCGCGGGCCACAAATTATGCAAGGCTATTGGAATAAGCCTGAAGAAACGGCGCTGACCTTACGTGATGGCTGGTTGTATACAGGGGATATTGGCTATTATGACGAAGAAGGCTATTTCTTCATAGCTGATAGAAAAAAAGACATGGTCATTGTGGGCGGGTATAATGTTTATCCGCGTGAAGTGGATGAGGTTTTATACGAACATCCTGATGTGTTGGAAGCCGTGGTTATTGGCATTCCGCATCGCACACGCGGAGAAGTGCTAAAGGCTTTTGTGGTGCCGCGTAAGGATTCTTCTCTCTCCACAGCCAGTATTATAGCGCATTGTCGTGAAAAATTAGCCAATTATAAAATTCCTAAACATGTGGAAATTTGCGAAGAATTGCCCAAGAGCTTTGTGGGCAAAGTTTTACGCCGTGTTTTGCGTGATATGGAAATGAGTAAAATGAAAGCTTCCGGTGAATTGGAGGTTATTAATGCTCCTGTGGAAGACTTTGTGGATGAAGCCATAGAAAAGCAAAATTACGCGCAAAGAGATAAAGCTGCGCAAATGCGTTTACAAGCTGAAGAAATGATGGCTGAAGCTAAGAAAAAAGCTGAAGAGATGATGCTTGAGACGAAGAAAAAAGCTGAAGAAATGATGGCTGAAGCTAAAAAGAAAGCTGAAGATTTACTTGAGCAAGCTCGCGCCGCAAAGGAAAAGTTTGCTGAAAAAAGCGATACGTTAACGCAAAAAGCAGCATCTTCTGAATCAAAAAATGCTGCTGTAAAGGATGCCGACCAAGACGGTACGGAGCAAAATCAAAAACAAAACTAGCGTACTAAGGCTTATATGAAAGCCTAGACCAAGCGTAATAAATAAAAAAAAGCGTCACTTTCTTTACGGAAGATGACGCTTTTTTACTTGTGTTTGGGGGGTAATTCTGTTATCTCTCCCAGACCCCCTAATAAGGGAAATTATTGTTTGGAGGCTGTGGAAATATGGCAAACCGTGAAACCGGACATGAAGCTGAAATCAGCTTTGAAAGTGCTCTTGAAAACTATCTTAGCACCGACTTTGGTGACTTAGAAGAAGGTTCCATCGTAAAAGGCGAAGTTGTTCGCATAGGTGAAGACCACGTTCTTGTGGACGTGAACTTCAAATCTGAAGGACAAATCCCTGTACAGGAATTTCGTGACTCTGCTGGCAACTTAGCTGTTGCTGTGGGTGACAGCGTGGATGTGTATGTGGTACGCAAAGATGAAGGAGCTATTACTCTTTCCTTTGAAAAAGCCAAAAGAATGCAAATTTTTGACCAACTTGA
>CAYJNA010000063.1:2389-14872 GCA_964371225.1 uncultured Desulfovibrionaceae bacterium | reverse complement strand
GTCATAAAATTCAAAACTAAATTTTTACGCTGGGTTTGTCATTAGTCTGAAATAGATATACCTATTCTTGATTTTACTCATAGGGACTGCTTTCAACGCTGCCAAAGCCTCTATACGCTACTTTGTACAGAAGTCTTACTTTGCAAAAAAAAATTGCCCAAAGCCCATTGCATTACATGCAAAAGCACAGTATAGAGTAAGAATTACAAATGAGCTAAATCATACTAAAAAGATACACATAGGAATATTCAATGCTTACACTCGTGTTAGCTGTGGCGGCAGCCCTCATTATCTCTGCCATATGTTCACTTACAGAAACCATGCTCTATTCTGTGTCATGGGCACATATAGAAGAATTACGTAAGAAGGGTAAACTTTCCGGTGAGCTCCTTTTTCAAATGCGCTCCCAAGTGGAAAAACCCATTGCCGCTGTACTTACCTTAAATACTGTGGCCAATACGGCTGGTTCTGCTGTGGCCGGTGCGGCATTTTCTTCTGTCTTTGACTCCATATACATGGGCGTTTTTGCCGCCATCTTCACATGTCTAATTCTTATTTTTGGGGAAATTATACCTAAAACACTAGGGGTGCTTTATGCCAACCCTGTATCTACTGTTCTTGCCAGACCTCTTTATGGTATTACCAAGCTTTTAACGCCCATTATCTGGCTTTCATCGTGTATAACACGCTTATTTTCTCCCGCTTCCGGTGGGCCGCAAATGTCAGAAGATGACATCCGTGCCGTGACCTCCCTTTCACGCAAAGCGGGCATGATTCAGCCTTATGCTGAAAGCACCATTCGTAATGTTCTTAGCCTTGAACGTAAGCGCGCATGGGACATTATGACACCAAGAACAGTGGTATTTTCCTTGCCAGCTGACCAAGCTTTGCGCGAAGCAACGCAAGTGCCAGACATTTGGCATTTTAGCCGTATTCCCATCTATGCAGAACATAATGAAGACATTGTGGGTATTGTAGAGCGGCGCACTTTGGCTAAGTTTATAGCCAGCGGTAAACAATGCAATGGCGAAGCCTGTACTTTAGCAGATATTATGCTACCTGTACATTTCGTCCAAGAAAGCCAAACGCTTGATAAGCTATTACAGGCTTTTTTAAATTCACGCACACACCTTTTTGTCGTATTGGATGAGTATGGCGGATTGGCAGGTGTAGTGTCTCTTGAGGATGTGTTAGAGGAAATTTTAGGACGTGAAATTGTGGATGAGAGTGATGCTGTGGCAGACTTGCAAGAACTGGCAAGAACACGACGTGAAGCAGCAACAAATAACACAAAAAAAGCTTAACAGTAACAATTCTTACCTTGCGAAAAAGAGAGAAGTAGTATACTTTAAGTTATCTAACGTCTAGGAACCAATACTATGGCCAAAAAAAATTCTACTCCCATGTATGTCGTTGCTCTGCTGTTCTTTTTAGGCGGTGCAGGGTTTCTTGTCTATTCCGGCATTTCAGAAAATAGCGTCTATTTTTTAAATGTGTCTGAAGCTTTGGCAGCTGATACCACCAAACTTAAAGCCGCACGCCTTTTTGGTACTGTGGCCGCAGAAGATATTAGCCCAGCTCTTGAGGGGCCGGGTGTTACCTTTCGTTTGGTAGATGCAGAAAACACCACAAAAACTCTCATGGTACGCTATCATGGCGCTGTGCCTGACACTTTCAAGGCAGGAGCAGAAGTTATCATTGAGGGCGGGCTTGCCACTGATGGTGTGTTTGCAGCCAAAACTCTTATGACTAAATGTCCTTCCAAGTACGAAAAAGAAAATCGCACTAAAACATAGCGTGCGAGAAAGGGTTTGCCTTAAGGCGCTCTTTGTCTGCGTAACTTCCGTAGTATATTTTCACACCAGTGATATGCAATACTTTTTCTGTGTATGCGTAACGCTGTGTCCAAAGTTAATTTTTAAAGGTTTTCTTAGGGCCATATAATATGCGCCCTGCATAGGTTTTTTTTGCGTAGTTTTGTAAATTTTACAAAATTTGCTGTGAACAAACCTTGGCAAACCCCAAAGGCACAACCATACCATACGCTGCGCCTACTCTCGACTCTGGGTCGCATTGACATATGTTAATGCTGCAAAAGCTTCCGCACCTTGTAGGATGCGGAGAACATAAATTTATTAGAACATGGAGAATATATGTATATTTTTGCCTATGGCATGCTCATTTTGGCGCTATTAGCCAGCCTTGGAGGAGCAGGCCTTGCAGTTATGCAACTCTTTCAGGGGCGCGCCTCTGCATTATGGTTCATAGAAAAAGCACAGGCCCTTATGACCATGGCTTTAGTGCTGGCTTCTGCTATACTTTTACACGCCCTTTACTGGAATGATTTTTCTTTGGTATATGTAGCTAGCTATACCGATAAATTATTACCTATATTTTACCGCCTTACGGCATTCTGGGCTGGACAGCCCGGCTCTTTGCTTTTTTGGGCTCTTTCTGTGGCTGTGGCGGGTACGGCTTTTTCTTTCACCCCATCCTACAAAAATCTTACCGAAGAAACACGCCTATGGTTTTGGATTTTCTTCTTGGGCATCATGGCTTTCTTTGCTCTTTTGCTCACCGGTTGGAGCAATCCTTTCACCATTCAAGATCCGGCGCCGGCAGATGGCAGAGGGCTTAATCCCTTATTGCAAAACCCCGGTATGATTTTTCACCCACCTTTATTATTTTGGGGTTACGGCGGTTTTGTTATTCCCGGCTGTTTGGCCTTGGCACAATGCCTTTCAGACAATGAAGAAATCGAAGGCTCTTGGGTCATGGTGGCACGCCCCTTTACCCTTTGGGCATGGCTCTTTTTAACAGCCGGCATCATTCTTGGTGCATGGTGGGCCTATATGGAATTGGGCTGGGGCGGCTATTGGGCATGGGACCCTGTGGAAAATGCGTCCATTATCCCTTGGCTCCTTGGCACAGCAGCCTTACACACCACCATTATTCAAGTGCGACGTGGTAAGTTAGGGCGTGTTAATGTGTTCCTCATGGCTTTAACCACAGTATCGGCCTTTTTTGCCACATATCTTGTGCGCAGCGGCGTGGTACAATCGGTACACGCCTTTGGCGATGGCGGCGTAGGCACCCCTTTACTTATATTTATCATAGCCAGTACATTATTATGCTTGTTGGTGGCCTGTGTAGGTTACAATAGCCGTAAATCCTTGGTGGGCATTGATAGCCGAGAAGGCATGCTTGTGGTGACAGCATGGATACTTATTATGCTCTCCATCATCATCTGCCTAGGCACTTTATGGCCCATTATTAGTAAGTTATGGTCAGCACAGTCGCAAGGGCTGGATGCCACCTTCTACAATAAAGTCTGTTTACCGCTTTTTGCCCTCATGGCTGTGATATTCTCCTTCTGCCCCTGGCTTGGGTGGAATGGTGGCATTCGCAACATGAAAAAACTTATGCTGGTACTAGCTTCTTTTGTGGTCACGGCAGTGGTATTATGGGTAACAGAGTACCGTCAAGCCACATCTTTCATGGCCATTTCTGCTTCTGTGGCGGCCTTGGTTTCTTTAGGCATGCTGGTCATGGAAAAATCTGTACGCAGTCAAATAAATACTCTGGCAGCACACGGCGTACACCTAGGTCTCATCATGATTGTTATGGGTGTAGCCTTCTCCGGCCCATATAAGATTGAAAAAGACATATTACTCTCCAAGGGTGAATCTGCTCAAGTGGGGAACTATACCGTAGGTCTTGTGGATGTGGCTGAAGGGCGTACCAAAACATACGACTATCTTGAAGCTCGTTTACAAGTGACAGATAAAGACAGCGTATTACAAGGTGTTTTAGCACCGCAAATGCGTATTTATAATAACTTTAGTGGTATGAAATTTTCTGAAGTGGGCACCATATTCAGCCTTGGCAATGAATTTTATGCCTCCTTACTGGGAATAGATCATAACAATAAAGCCACCTTACGTGTAAGCATAAATCCTTTGGTCAACTGGCTGTGGATTGGCGGCACGCTCATGTGTCTTTTCCCCATTCTCGGCTTGCGTCGCAAAATACGCTCCCAAGTGCCTGATGAGGATGAAGAAGAAGCAAGCACAGAGGTAGCAGAACAAAATAACACTCATTCCCATAACAAAGGGTAAAGTATGTCGGTGGTACTTGAACTGCATAAAGTTACCAAATTTTTTGGTCAGCGTTGCATCCTCAAAGATGTGACTCTCAGCCTTTATGCAGGCAGTATTACCTTACTTATGGGAGCCAATGGTGCCGGTAAATCCACTTTACTGCGCATCATGGCCGGCCTTGCTAAACCTTGTTTTGGTGATGTTCATAGGCATGTGCAAGAGCAAGCTCTGGGCTACTTAGGGCACGCCACCTTTGTGTATCCGGCACTGACAGCCAAAGAAAACTTGCTTTTCTGGGCACATATGTACGGATTGCCTCGCTCTGACAGCACCGCAAAAGCTTTAGAAGATGTACTCACAAGGGTACAGCTTTTACCTTTTGCAGAAGAAAAAGCCGGTGTTTTTTCACGTGGCATGGCGCAAAGGCTCAATTTGGCACGTATACTCTTATTACAACCCAAATTATGGCTTTTGGATGAACCCAGCACAGGGCTTGATGTGCATTCTTCGCAATTGTTGCGCCAAGAAGTGCAAAAAGCTCAAGAAGGCGGCGCTGCCATAGTCTGGATTAGCCATGACATGCATAATGATGCTGCCATGGCACAAAGGGTTTTGCACATAGAAAAAGCGCGTGTGCGTGAGCAAGTCTTAGCATCAGAAGGCGGGGTACTTACATGTTAAGAGCCATTATTGCATTGGTGCGTAAGGATATACGCTTAGCCAAGGGGCAAGGGCTTGTGCAAGCTCTTTTGCTGGGCTTACTTTTGCTCTTTGTTTTCAGTTTGTCGCAAGAGGTGGGTACTGTCATGTCTGCTCAAGGGGCGGCGGCCATTTTTTGGTTGGCTTCAGCCTTTTGTCAGGTCTTGGTCTTTAATATGCTCTATGGTATCGAAGAAGTTAATAATGCCCGTCAAGGCTTATTGCTTATGCCGCACCCCTTATATGTCATATGGATAAGCAAAGGTATCACAGGCTTACTGCTGCTCTTATTGGCACAAGCAGTTTTCTTACCGGCTTCCATAGTCTTTTTGGGGCAAAGTATCTCTGAGCTTTGGCCGCAAGCAGCACTTATGATTCTTGTGGTGGATATTGGCATGGCGGCTTCCGGTTCTTTACTGGGCGCCTTGTCTCAAGGCCAAGCTGCCAGAGAATCTCTCTTAAGTATTATTGTTTTTCCACTCTTGGTACCGCTTCTTTTGGCTGGTATTCGTGTGGGTGCAGGGGGCTTTGCCGAAGCTGTACCCGAAGGTGTGGAAAGTTGGCTGGGTGTAGCCATGGCCTTTGACGCGCTCTTTTTGGGGGCTGGCTTACTCCTTTTTGAATATATTTACGCGGGGGAGGAATAAATGCCCCTTTTACCGATACTAGCTCTTTTGAGCGCCGTGGCCATGGCCATTAGTCAGTGGTTCATCTATGTGTACGCTCCCGTGGAAGCACATATGGGCTTGGTGCAAAAAGTTTTTTACATTCACTTGCCCTTGGCTTGGTGGAGCTTTGTGAGCTTTTTTGTGGTTTTTGTGGCTTCCATAGCCTATTTAAAAACCAAATCAGCACGTTGGGACGCCTTAGCCAAAGCTGCTGCTGAAGTGGGCGTTGTCTGTGCAGGCTTAGCCATTATGACAGGCTCCATTTGGGCGCGCCACTCTTGGGGTGTCTGGTGGACGTGGGACCCACGCCTTACCACCTCCCTCATCATGTGGTTTGTGTATACAGGCTACTTAGTCTTACGCGGTCTTGATATGCCTCCTGCACGCAATGCCAACATTCGTGCTGTAGTGGGTATTGTGGCCTTTGTGGATGTGCCCTTAGTCTTTTTATCGGCACGCTTATGGCGTTCTATACACCCCGCCGTCTTTGCCTCACAAGGGGGTGGACTAGATGAAGCCATGAAACACACTTTATTCATTTGCCTTGCCACATTTGGCTTACTTTGGGCCACATTGGTTTTTTTCCGTAAAAAACAATTGGAACAAAAAGCACAAGTGGAAGAGCTCTTTTTAGAATTACGTGCGCAGAAAGAAGATTTTTCTGCGTCATAGGAGATAAGCATGAGTACAATAACATGGCTTATGACAGCCAATGTGGCTGTATGGATAGGCATTGCCGCCTATGTAGCTTTTTTAGCTAAGGAACAAAACACCTTAAAAAAACGTCTTGCAATGAAAGAAAGCATGGAGACCATAGAACATGTTTGAGTTAGCACCATCTCGTAAAATTATTTTAGGTCTGCTTAGCGCTGCCCTTGTATCTATGCTATTAGCATCCATGATGGAAAGATTACGGGGTGAACCTTTAATTATTAAAGGCGAAACCACGTCCTCCACAGAAAGCGACGCTGCCAATCCTATGGCAGATCTTATGTCTGAAATAGGGCGCCACATGGAAGAATTACGCGAAAACCCGAATGATTATGATATGCTGGTACATACCTCTGATTTATTAATACAAACAGAGCAATGGGACGCGGCAGAATCCTTTTTACAACGTGCTATAGCCATTGATGCCACCAAAGCGCAACCTCATTACCTTTTAGGTATGGTATTTCATAGCAAAGAAATGCATAATGAAGCTGCGGCTTCTTTAGAAAAAGTAGTGGCCATCAATGATGACCCTTCAGCGCGCTATAGCCTTGGTGTACTGTATTTATATTATTTAAAAGATGCAAAGCGTGGACTTGAACATTTGGAAAAAGCCATGCAAGCGCCTAACGTAACTCCAGAGTTGCGTAGTGCCATAGAAGAAGAAATACAAAAAGCTAAAACACCTTCTGAAGCTAAACCTTAAATTTTACCATAAGAGCTTATTATGACACAAAGACGAAAAAATACTTATGAAGGTGAGCGTCAAGCTCCTACCATGGTGCGCCGCAGTACTCTTTATGTATCTGTGGTGGCGGCCTTACTCTTTGGCTTGTACATGGGAACACTTATTCCCGCGCTCTTGGGCACAGCGCCCCAAGGTCAAGCACAACAAGCCGCGGCTCCTGCGGCCAATAGCCCAGATGCAGGACACATTAACGATGCAGAAGCTGCTGCTGCCAATGATCCTACCAATGCCGAAAATTGGATTCACTTAGGAAATTTGTACTTTGATGCCAATAATCCTGAAAAAGCAGTGTTAGCCTACACCAAAGCCTTAGAGATTACTCCGGCCAATGCCAATGTTCTCACAGACAGAGGCACCATGTACCGTGCTTTAAAACAATTTGATTTAGCTTTAAGCTCTTACAAGCAAGCTCACAAAGCAGATCCTAAGCATGAAAACTCTCTTTTCAATGCAGGCATAGTATTGTATTTTGATTTAAAGCGTAAGGATGAAGCCATTGAAATGTGGCAACAATTATTGCGCGTAAACCCACAAGCCAAAGCACCCAACGGGGAAAGCGTAAAAGACTTGATTTCAAAATTAAAATAGGTATTTTAACAGTACCTACTGTGATTTATACAAAGTCGTTCCCATACTAAAAAGTGGGAACGACTTTGGTGCATTTTTTTGTGATTGAAAAAACACTTTTTATACGCATGTCTTTAGTGCACAATCTCTCTGTCGCTGGAGGAAAAATAATGAAGAAACTCAATGGAAAACGTCTTAATCTGGGTAGAATACCTCTTTGTTTTTTCATGGTATGTGCTTTTTTCACTCTGGGGCTCATCCCTCAAGCCAGCACTCTGTATGCCGCACCATCCATTCCGGCGCATTTAAGCCAAGAAAGTCTTTCCCTTGCTCCCTATCTGGAAGCCTATGTGGATGAGACCGGCGCTTTAGACATTGAAGACATACAAAACAGTAACATTCAAAAGAAATTTCGCCCCTATGCCTTGGGCGCCCTACAAAGACAAAGTGGTGTATTATGGCTACGTTTTACCTTAGCCGCCCAAGATGCCAAAACAGCTACAGACCCTTCCGCTCTAGGTTCTGAAACCGTATTACTCGATATGGGTGACAGCATGGCGCAAAAGCCATTGTTGTATGTACCCGAGGGTAAAACGTCTTCACAAACGCAAGTATGGCAAAAATATAGCCCCAGTCAAAGAGCTATTTTCCTTATGCCAGAGGCGCAAAAAACACCTATTACAGCCTACTTACGCATGGATGCTGTGCCTAGCATTTGGTTTGTTCCTTTTTTGCGCACACCGCATAATGCGGCCACATCCTTAGAGCTCATGGCCTATCCGGCTGGGGTGGTGGCTCTTTTCATTGTTATGCTACTTTGCCTGTTGCGCGCCTTTACTGAAAAAGGTCAATGGCGCATTTGGGCTGGTTTATACACAGCTGTAGTACTCTTTTATGCCATAAAAGGGCTTCCCATCAACAATATGCCCTATGTTCCCATGCAGCACTTGGCCGCTGTTTTAGCGCCGGGATTAGCTTTAATTCTTCTCCCCCATGTGGGCAGACATATCATGAACACACCTGAGCATTCACGCGCCATTGATATACAATATATGGCTTTAAGCTTGCTGGGTGCTTTGGTGGCATTATTACCTTTAATTCCAGGTTCGGTATGGTTGGTACGCTACTTAGAGTTTTGGCCAGTACTCACATTACTCTTTGTACCCACGACCTTGGCCGCATGGATGAAAGGCTTTACCGGTTCGCGCCGTTTTCTCATAGCATGTTTCTTCCCGCCTCTGGGCGTAGCCTTGGCTCTCATAGGTTTAGAGCCTTCAAGCAGTGCGTTTTTTCCGGCGGCGTCCTTGGCTGCCTTACCTCTCTGGGGCGTTGCCTTGGGGGCATTGGTTTTAACAGGCATGGCCGGTGCCATAAAGCACGAAAAAGAAGAGATATATAGTAAAAACGAAGGCGTTCATAGCGTAGAAAGTGTGGTGCAAAGCGATCCTAATCTGCGCTTGGTGCCTGTGGAAGAAGCGCAAAGTTTAGAATCTGAACACATGGAAGAAGCGCAAGAAACATCACAAAAAGTCACTTCTGATTTAGAAGAGCGTTTGCGCTGGCCTGTGGAACAATTAAGCCGTCAAGTGGCAGCTCTAGAAACATGTGCCTTACCCGTGGCGGCTCGTGATGCCATGGAGTCTTTAACCAGCACCGCCCGTGACATTACCAGCATACTTGATGCTCCTGCCAAAAAGCGCATGCCCGCGCCTTCCATGGGGGGCATTGAAGAACATGTTTTTGATTTACAAAGCCTTTTACGCCAAGCTCATGACTCTGTCTCACCTGTGGCTGATAAGAAAAATATCGCTTTATCATGGTTTATGCCGCCGCACTTGGCACAATGCTATAAAGGTGATTCTTTACAATTACTCTTGGTTCTACGCCTACTCTTAGAAAGTGCTGTGCGTGCCACCCATAGAGGCGCTGTGCAATTGGCTGTGCGCCGTGTCCCTGAAAGTGTCAACGCAGGGCATTTGCTTTTTACGGTAACGGATACTGGCACTGGCAAACCACCGCAAGACCGTAGCGTCACGGCTTTGGCGCGCGCATGGGAATTTTCTGCATCTTATCATGGTTTTTTAGGTGTTGAATGCAATGCTCACGGTGCGTCCATCTCCTTTACTGCCAATTGCGAAGTGTGCAGCAGTGTAGACCGCGAAACCTCTGAGCAAGTACAGCAAAAAGCACAAGTAATGCCCATTATTCTTGTGTCAGATAATACTGAAGAAAGACATTTATGGGGATTTTTCTTAGAAAAAATGGAAAATCCTGTGCTGGAACCGCGCGGAAGTGAAGAAATGGTCTCCTTATATAAGGAGCATGGTGCCGCACTGATAATTTTTGACTTACGTATGCCCTTACAAGCCATAGAGCATATGTTGCAAAATGTGTATCAAGTAAGCCAAGAAAAAGACCAAGCTTTTCCACAATGCATGGCCATGTATGTACAAGAAGGCGAAGGTGCTCATGATGCTGCCATTTTAGACGCCATGGGCTTTGCACATGTGATGGCTTTACCCGTCACACGGCAAAAACTCTGCACACATGTGGAAGAAATCCTAGCTGCTCAAGCCCTTACGCTACTTTCTGACGAAACAGAAGAGGCACATGACACCGTTGAAGCCAGTGAGGCAAGTGAAACACATGAGGCAGACGGCAGCCATGAAACACTTCTACCTGATGTTACTGAAGTTCAAAACAGCCCACAGCAAGTAGAAATGCATAACGTTGAAGAAGAGGAAGAAGAAATCATTGATACTGGTATGCCAGTACTTGAAATGACACCCCCTCAGGCTTCTGTACACCATACTCTTGAAACGGAAAATCCTCTGGCAGAGGAATTACATCTGCATGGGGATATGTACGATGATGCTCCTTTACAAACATCTACCTTTGAAGAATTAGACATGTCACCGCCTGAGGTAAGCACAGACCATGCAGCCCCTGATGACTCTACTCCCGTGCCAACGGATGCAGAACCCTTTACACAAATGCCTTCAGATGAAGAAGAGCAAAACCTCACGACAGAAGAGACATTAGCTGAGCCAGATACATTTACACCGCAAGACTCCATGGACTCGGCATCTGCACAAAAATATACAGAAGCCCCCACCATAGATTATAGTGAGGGTGTGGAAACTGTTCTTACACAACAAGAAGCTAAATTTATACACGAAAATGAAGCTAGTGCCCCAGTGGAAACAGCGTCACTCAGTGATGCCATTTTCTTAGTAGATGACTCTGAAGAAGCCACTACAGAAGATGATCATGTACCCACAGCCTCAGTGCAGCCCGCTTCGAATGAAGACATATTAGAAGAAAGCTTTGATGCTGCCGTTGAAGAGCATGTGGAAAATAGCATCAATGAACCTAACAGCCATGTATCTGACACTACACCAGTATCAGATGAAGAGCCTACGCCAACGCTACGCACAAGCACACGCCCTGCCCCAGCCGCAGATAAAAGCAATGCTGCGTATTTGACTTCTTTGGTTGACGATTTGATGGAAGAGCCCGCCACACCACAGGAAGAAAATTCAGCGCAAGAGCCTGTTTCAGCTATGCCTACAGAAGCTAGCCCCATTGCGCCCACAACACAGGAAGAAGTGGCAGAGCAGAGCTCTGAAGCGCCAGCACCTGCCAAAGTAAAGCAAAAGCCTAAAATCGTCATAAAAAAGCTTAGCCCTTCTAAAACATCTGCTAAAGTAGAAACTGCTAAGATTTTGCCTGCACAGCAAGAAGAAAGCATGGCACAAACTCAAGAGTCTGCATTGGCACAAGATTCTGCATTGGCACAAGACCAGCAAACAATACAAGTATCTGACAACACAGCTCAAAGCCCAGAAAATGAAGCTGTACACGCCACTGCTGAAAAAACTCCAGAGCCTGTCATGGAAATACCTTCCATCAGACGTTTAGGAAAGCCCAAAGGCAAAGTTCCTTTTGAGCGCAGTGCAGTGGGCAGTGTGGTGGGAGGCCATGAATGGGTGGGTGAACCCATACCCATAGAAAATTCCCCCGAAGCCGCCACGGCGGCGTCTTTAACGCCTTCTACACCGCAGCAAGCACAGCAAGAAGAGCATAATGCATCTGCAGAGCATAAGGCGCAAGAAAGGGCGTTGGCAAAGCCTTCACCCGCAAAAACTAAAATTTCCATTAAGCAAAAATTGAGCCCTAAATCCACTGTGGCTACAGCCAAGCAAGTGGTGCAAGCTCAGGAAAAACCACCTGTAAAGCCGCTTCAAGAAAGGCCAGCGTTTACAGAGCAAGCTAAAGATGCGCCTATGGCCTCTGCTCAGCAGGTTGCTGCACAAGATATGTCCGCTGAATGGGTGGGTGAACCTATGCCTGTGCCCAAGAAAGACCCCGCGCAAACGCCCGTGATAAGCGAAGAAAAAACGCCTAAAAAGGCCACAGTGAGCATAAAGCCAAAGACTGTGAAGCCCGTTGTGCAGCTGAAAACAAAAAAACAGCCACAAGAGCCTAATAACGCGCCTTTACCCGAAGTACATGAGAAGCAATTACCAGAACCTAGGGTTGATGCAAAGTCAGTTGCCATGTCCCCAAAGGCGCCCGATACAGAAAATTGGGACATGTCATGGGACGGTACCACATCCGCCACGCAAAAAATCGAAGAGCATGAAGCAAGCCCCCTATGGGACGATGCTCCGCTGAGCTTAGACACACAAGAGGATAGCAAGGAAAAAGAAGCTCAAAAAAGCCCCGCGCTCGAAAATACCACTGCCACATCAAAAAGTGTTGCGGAAAAACGTGGTCGCGAAGAATTGCGGCATTTACGTGACTATTTAAGCAAGATTGAAGCGGTTAATCCTTTGAAACGCATGTTGCGTTCAGATAAAGCGGAAGCATCCAAGCCTGAAATGGCACAGGACATGGAGATACAAGAAATACAGCCACAAGAGCAGAGCAAAGAGCAATCCCAAGAGCAATCCCGAGGGCAAAGCAAAGAAGAAAGTAAAGAGCAAAA
>CAYJNA010000063.1:0-2289 GCA_964371225.1 uncultured Desulfovibrionaceae bacterium | reverse complement strand
AAGAGCAAAAAACAAAAGCTTTTTCTCCCTTTGATTGGGTAGGCGAACCAACACCAGTAAGTGGCAATACGCAAAATGCAGAAAAGCAGCCCCCAAGCAAAGCTCCTGAAACCTTACGTTCTGCAAGTAAAAAGGTAGTTCCTGCACTGCGCGACTTAACAAAGCCTGCGAATGCCAAACCGGCGCAACTTATACCGGATGAAACGGAGCTTTCTTTGAATTTTGATACCGTAGAAGAAGAACGAGACGTCTCTCCCATTGATAGCTTGCTCGTTGATTTGGACACGTGGCTTGCAGAAGCAAAAGGAAATTTACAGTCCAACCACACTGCGGGTGTGGAAGTTGCTGTTGCTGCCATGGCCAATAATGCAGAAGCTTTTGGCTTGCGAACGTTAGCACGCCTTGCCCGCACTGTGGAGGCCGCCGCCAGAGCGCAAGATTTAGGAGCCCTGCACGACTTATTACCGGAACTGGAAATGAGTGTGCATCGAAATAAAGCCGCTTTACGAGGATAATTTATACAGCCGCCTTTGACTAAAAGGCGGCTGCTGTTTTACAAATATATACAAGTCAAAAAAAGCTTCATACACGTATGCCCTACGTAAGGAAGATTTATGCCACAATAGCTACATTTTGTTTGATTTTATGCATGAAACAATTTTACTGAGGTTTAGGCTATGTATGTTCCATGGACGTTTTTTTTAGATGTAATTCCACTTACTTTAGCTTATGCCCTAGCTTTTTGGGCTGTAGGCCATGTATTATTAAAAAAAGCTAACCCTCGCTCTGCCTTGGCATGGACGGTGACCATACTCTTTATCCCTTGGATTGGCGTTATACTCTACGCCATATTTGGCATTAAACGCTCTGAAAGTCGCGCAGCCCAGCTTATGCGCAAAGCAGAGCTCAAGGCGCAAGAGCAAGAAGAATATCAAGCCGGATGCATCATGCGTAGTGTAACCCCAGGCCATGTGCAAAGTCAGTCAATACCACCAAAATTCAAAGCCATGAATAGAGTGGGACGCGAACTTACGGGTAAGTCCATCAGCGGAGGTAATGCCATACATCCGCTCTACAATGGTGATGATGCATATACAGCCATGTTAGAAGCCATAGAAGAAGCGGAAGATTATGTTTATATTGTGACCTATATTTTTAATGGCGGCGAAACGGGTGAGAGTTTTGTGCGTGCCCTTGCCGAAGCTGCCAAACGCGGCGTAGATGTACGCCTTTTGGTAGATGGCCTTGGTGCCTATTATTCTTGGTCACGCCCTTGGCGTACATTAATGAAACAAGGGGTGCAAGTGGCGCAGTTTTTGCCTTTGCGCTTATTTCCTCCCAATGTTTTCATAAACTTACGCAATCACCGTAAGGTGCTGGTTGCTGACAGCAAAGGCTTCACAGGCGGCATGAATATAGCGGATTATCATATACAAAGGCATACGTCTTTCTCTGTGCAAGATGTACACTTTGCTTGCTCAGGCCCCGTGGTAACGCAATTGCGTGAAGCATTCTTACTGGATTGGGGCTTTTGTACCAATAATTATGCGGTGCCGCGTCGCGCTGAAGAGGAAATGTGCGGCGACATTCTTTGCCGCATAGTTTTGGACGGCCCCGGCTCTGGGGAAGATCCTTTACACGATCTTATTTTTAGCACCATAGGTGTGGCAAAGCGTTCTGTATGTATTATGACGCCATACTTTTTACCCACCCATGAAGTGGTAGCTGCCTTAAAGGCCGCCGCTTTACGTGGCGTACAAGTGCATATTATTCTTCCCGCAAAAAATAATATACGCATGGTGCATTGGGCAAGCTTTCACCTTTTGCCTACCCTTTTAAGAAATGGGGTGCGTATATATTTTCAGCCGCCTCCTTTTGCGCATACCAAACTTCTTCTGCTAGATGATTATTATGTGCAAATAGGGTCGGCGAACTTTGATGCACGTTCTTTGCGCTTAAACTTTGAGCTGAATGTGGAATGTTTTGATTCTTCTTTTGCGCGCGAAATGCAATCGTACTTTAACAGTGTCAAAAAACGCAGTGAAGAATATTCCTTAGAAAAGGCACAGAATGTCAATATACTACTGCGTTTACGAAATGCTGCATCGTGGATTTTTTCCCCATATTTATAGACGTACCACCTCTACCGGAATTTTTTCCATGCCCATTGTTTTGCTCGTGACATTTATATCTTGCAACGAAGGTGAGATTAACGTGACATCTTACGCCGCTTACGTTACAAAAACAGAAAGGTTATTTTTAGTTAGTCGACACTGAAAAATTACTTAA
>CAYJNA010000062.1:0-14906 GCA_964371225.1 uncultured Desulfovibrionaceae bacterium | reverse complement strand
CTACAATAGTTTCCCAACTCATGTATAGATTGTGGTACGCTCTACAACTGCTACACTCAACAGTGCTCAAATAGATGCAACTAGCTCTACACTACGATCTTAAGGCAGATGCAGTACGTTCTTTGGTTGCGTAGAGTTGTACCAAGGCTCTCTATGTATAGTGACCAAGTGATGCTGGAAACATTACTTGGTCACTTGTTAACAGGCAGGGGTGGCTTATGTTCTTGACTTGTCTTTAGAGAGGGCTGAGTCCTCAACTTTCATCTTATTCGTGGCTGCTAAGCCTTCACAGATGAGGGTCTCTATGTTGGTTGAAGCCTCCTTCATGGCTTGGTAAATAAGGTGGTTGGGGTCTTTATTGCCTTGTTCGGTGGCAGCAGAGCATACGCCGAGGGAAGACACTTCATTACCTTTATACCGTATTACGGTTTTTACAATGGCGGTGAAGTCATTTTCTTTCGTGGGAAAAGTGTGCAGCTCTTCACTGCAGGAAAATAGACCTTTGTTAAGAGGGGGAGTAGGTGGATCACTTTCTGTCGCATTTGAAACGGGGGTGTGGGAGTTAGTCTTCATCTAACGCTCCTTATGGTGTAGGGTTACTATGCAGGTGAGGTGTAGCAAGTCAGCCATTGTATTCACTTGACTTGCTATCCTTATGACAATGCCAAAGTTTTCTCATACGGTGGCTTGTTAGTGTATAAGTGATTGGATGACTTCATGTGCATCTTGGCCTCGTAACTTATGCAGAGGCTTACCGCATACATTTTGACATATGTCATCAGGATTCTTTCTTAACTTTTCACATTTACTTATAATGACCTCTTTCTGTTTGTCCGAAGCAGGTTTGGTTCCACCACCATTGCTTTTGGCCTTGTCTTGCTTTGTAGGCGATGGAAATGCTTGGTGTTGTGCGGGGGATGGGTATGTAGGTTGTGCTCTCTGTAGGAGAAGTTCGGCAACACTCTCTTTTGCCTTGTTTAGAATGTCTTCAGGTCGCGTAGAATCACTGGATACGGCATCAGCTGTGCTAAAGTCTGTTATCGATCCGTGTTCATCGTAAATGGAGCCTTCAACAATGCCTATATATCCATTCTGTTCAGTAGGCACTGCCTTGACTGAGAATGAGATACTGGCTTGTACGTTATGAGCCTTCTTTAGAAAATTCATGATTTCTCCTTGGTGTTTAAGGTTAACTGCATACTGATGCCAAGAGATGTAAGAACTCTGTCTATGGTGTCATAGCGTGGGTTTGCTCCTACTTTGAGCGCACGATAGAGGCTTCCTCTGCTAAGGTTTCCCTTCTGGGCAATATGTTCCATACCTTTAGCCTTAGCCACAGTTGCAAGTGCTTCGAGAAAGGCATCAGTGCCTTGTTCTTGAGCGCGATGGAGGTAACTGAGCATGTCCGTGTCACTGACGTCATAGGGTGAAGACACGCATGGAGGTTCTTTGTTCATGGTTATGTCCTTATGTTGAAGTTTGTTAAGATGAGTGTGTTTGTATCCTCCCATATAATAGTGTATCTTTTCTAGAAACGATGAGCAGAGCCATGACGCTCCATGTGTTGATGTTACGTGATGTCTCCTTGATGTGACTACGTGGATACATCTGCATGGATGCTTGCGCTGGGAAGGTGGTCTTTGATGAGATAGTAGGATTAAGGTTTAGCATGATTGCATAGGGGGCATATGTCTGGTTCTCATATAAACTTTAAGAATCACCATTGTAGCCAGTAAGCTACTTAGGATGCCTAGTTCCGCTTACTAGCCAATCCCCTTTGGCTTTGTGCTCTTTTCCTCTTGACTTGGCTAGGTAGGAGGCTTGATAGGAACAAGCATTGAGCTGGCTTTGAAAGTCGTCACTGTTTCTGTTAATCATCAGTCCGTTAGCACCGTTCCTATTGCAGTGATCCACTAACCCGTTAGCAGTAGACTTAATGGCAGAGGCCCAAGTCCTTTCAACTTGCTTGAGCAATCCCATATAGTTTTGCTTGGCATTCCCATTGACGAGAATCACGCTGTGTATATGCGGATGACTGTTGTCGCCATGTTGTTCTTTAACGTTGATGATTCTAGGGTCTACCGCGTGACCGCCCACAGACTTTTCCCTACTTAGCTTACGAGTGAGATTGTAGTTGAAATCTTGCAGCTGCTTACTATTTGGAATGACACTACCATCTTGAGGATATCTAAGATCAAACCTCACTTGCATCACCTTTGAATGTTTCTCTGTCATATCTTTCATGTGTGCATGATGTCTTTCAACAATGTCTGTATAGACTCCTTCCTCTTTCTCTTTGTTGGTGTTGATAGATAGACCATTGTGCTCTTTAGCATAGGTAATAGCTCTTGTCATATGTGATCTCCTTTCTATCTAGGTGTTCTAACATTCTTGCATGTTAGACATATCTCTCTATTAGGTATTACCATATACCTAGTCGATGTTGTTGGGTGAGGCATGGGGGTATGAGGGGCGTCAGGGAGGTGGTTAGTTTGTCGAACTGGAGATTTTGCCTGTCATATAATGGCGGAAAAGTTTGGAATGGGACGCTGTAGAGTCTGGTTTTGTGTGTGTAGCGTGTAATGCTTTTCCCTCTCTACCAACAAACGCTTTGGCTTATTGAATGGGAGAGGAGGTAAAAGCTAGAAAGTTAGGGTTATGACAACGCTTATAGTGTGACTTATAACTAAAGTAAAAAGACACATGGCATACGTCAGATAGGTATCTTTAGTGTTATGCCATGTGCCTAAGGATACGCGAAGGGCTATTTAAAAGCTATGGAAGGCTCAAAAAAGCCATCATGCTTTTCAGAAAGTGGCCTAACTCCTTATTATCGAAGATGTTCAAGGCAAAGTTCGTACAAATCTGGCTCGAAGTGGTAAAAAAAGTCATGGTGGAGTATAACCTTACATCTTCCATCAGTCGTACGATATAGGTATAAGGCATTGTGCATTTGCAAGTGAACAAGGCCTTTTTCCACGTCGGCAACTCTCTGATGTATAGCTTTAGCGATATAACTAAGCTCAAGGTGGTTGTCCATAGCTTCGCGCCGCTGTAAGCCCTTGAGGGAAAGTACGTATTCCACAATTTTTTTTGCCATAGGTTGTGCCACAAGACCATACTCGTGGTAGACTTCATGAAGTCTCGAAACTAGGTTCTCAGCAATGTATACGCCTACTTGGGCGGCATATTCAGATAGTTCACTTTCGAGGGGGGAGTGGGCATACCAAAAATGGTAGGCTAGGGCTAGCCTTGCAGCTATGCCATGTAGCTTTCGTAATGCGGGATGACTTTTTTCAGGCATATGTGGAAGTGTAAAATCTTGAATCTCCCCTTCAAAGTCTGTTAGAACTTTGGCAGCTTGAGGACTTGCGTAAAGAGTACGTATGTTCCTTTTTCCTTTAGTGCAATGAAAGAGTTTGAGAAGAGAGCATATTTTTTGGTTATACTCATCTAAGTCTAATTCGCTGTACTGTTGTGCGTGGCCTCTGGGCTCATGTTCTGGCAAGAATATGAATCGGGCCGTTAGACCTTGTTCTTGCATCTGTCTATTATTTAAGATTTTTAAAATTTCAGAGGGCTGTACATAGAGAAGTAGCTGTAGGCTTGGGGATTCTATCAGTGTGCTTTTGTAACTGGTACTGCGACAGATTCTCTCAAAATCATAGCCTTTTTTAACGCATTCTTGTATATTAGGTTCTTTAATTAAGGTGTTGATAATGCCACCCTCTGCGCTTATCACAGCAACGTGCCCATCATTGCTTTCTAAAGTTGCCAAGAGTCCTGCATAGCTAAAATCATCAAGCATGTAGTTTTTTTTACTTGGTGTAATACTTTCCATGAGCTCATTATGTTGTCGAGAAATATCTAGTAGCTTTTTATTGATGTCCTCACCTATGTTTCCGCTAGGATTATTTTTACGAGTATTAAAGATGATACGAATTTGCTCTTTTGTGTCGTTTTTTAAATGTCTGTTGCACTCTTTTATGACATCGTCTGAAAGTGTATGTTCTGCGAGAGTAGCGCTAAAATCATCAAAAGGTGCTGAAAGTCTTTTGACGATTTTACTTTTGCGTGAGCCTGAAGGAGCCATTCCAATAACGTAAAGAGAGGGAGACTCGGTCCAATCATCTTTAATATTCAATGTGATATTTCCCTGAAAAGCAGCTAATGTTTGGCTTAGTATCATGATTAATGCATTAAAAATGGGTATCTCCGTGTCATACACTAAATCTTTTATAGCCTTACCTAATAATGGACAAAGAGTTTTTTCATGGAGTTCTATATGTGGAGTGAGGGTTTCCCGAATGTACTTAGCGGATAAGACATCTTGTATTTCAAATAAATCTCTTTCTTCTTGATAGTGTTTATAGTTTTTATGATATTTTTTTATTGTACCAACAATATGATTACGGCGTTCGACTTCAGAAAGATATTGGTAAGAGCCATCATGAAGAGACAGTATCGGCTCATAATCTTGGCGAGCTAATTGCCTATTACGATGATATTGTGAATTTCTACGATGTGACATTGGTTAAATCCTTATAAGCTCCGTAGGATTTTCTACGGGAAGTTTTGTTTAAATGTTGCGCTCAGAAGAGGGAACGGTGGAAATCATAAGGCCCGATTCATGGGCTTCTACTTTGAGCAAAGTGTTTTTCATGTCTGTGATACCTAGAAGCTGCACAACAGTTTTTTGTATATCACTTACAGAAAAAACATTGTCGCTATAGTTAGCGAGTGAAATATCTCCACGAAGCGCAAGCTCTGCAATGTATGAGAGTAGCTTTGTTTCAGATATGCCTAGCTCATGGCGTAACATTGTTATGGACTTATTCTCTTCTACCGCCTTGGCAATGAGGTCCAAATGTTCACGTGTTTCAGCTTTGGTAAAGCGCTTCCTCTTGTGGCTCTTGGTGACGTTGCCAGTATCTTCCACACTTTCTTCTGTATGAGGCTGTGAGCAAGGTGTAGAGGTTTCTAGCTCGTTATGTGATTGTGAGGTATTCTCTGAAGAATAAGAATTATTGAGAGTTTTATCCATTGCTTTTCTCCATAATGGAAGTTGTTGAGGTTGGTGAGATGGGCAGGGCGCAATCAAAGTTGCGCCCTACTTTTTACACGCGAGCATAGACTGCGATGTTTTCAGCAAGCCATTTTAAAAATGGTTCGCGCAAAACAATAACTTTGCGTGGGCTTAGCTTTGCAAAGCATTCGTCAGGAATCTCTCTTCGCGAGCGAGCGTTTTGAATGGTGCGCCATTGGAGGATTTTTCCAGTGAGCGCATCTAAGTCCTTTCCCCGAAACACTGGGGGCAAGAGACTCTCGAATAGCAGAACAACGTTCTCGCCATCTGGTGGAAGGGAGTTTTTAAGCATAGCTTTCTCCTTAGGACGCAAGTGTACTGCTGGCGTATGCAACACTGTTGCATACGCACTTAGCAATCTTGTTCTAAAAGTACACAAGAGTCCTTTTGATTTGATGTGAGTATAGATTTGTAAATTGCTTTACATCCATACAAAACTTCGAAGAGAAGGCTGATTAAGAAAAGGCTTGCAAAATGGAGAGGGGAAAGGCAAACTAAGGCTGTTCATTTTAGTGGCCGAAACCGCGCCAACGGTTTCCCCTATTTTGCAAGCCCGGCTTCTCTTTGAAGTCGGGCCTCAGTTTTTATTGATTGCTCCTTCGTCTACGTCCGGCTATGCCTTGGCAGCGTTCAGAACAAAATTTTGCTTCCTCACGCGTATAGAAGAATGTTTCTTTACAGTTCTCACACGTACGTAAGTTGAAAAGTCTATTTGCATAATTATTAAAAATAGGGTGCAAATACAGCTTTACCTCTAGTTCGTCTTCTAGCTTAGAGAAATGAGCTTTTTCCATAGAAAAAATTAGTTTCGCCTTCGCGCGTGACATATCAAGTATGATGCAATTGCTTTTTTGTGCAGCTAGTAATGCGCTATTGATTGTTGCTTGTGTCATTTTTTTTGTAACTTTTTGTAGGGTGAGCTCTATACGAAGTTTTTTTTGATACTTACGAATAGTATCAAAAACTGGCGTACCAAGATTGCGCATAGCGTTTAAAGCGTCTCTATGTTCTGTAATTATTTCGAGATAATTAGAGGGGGTTTGACGTGCTCCATTTGGCAAGCGCCCTCTGTTGCGAAGACTCTCAAATAGACTGCAGTCTTTGCAATTTGCAACTCTTTCTATCTCATCTGACTGTTGTTGTCCAAAAATATGAGATATATTTAAGTTGTCCAATGGATTATTGAGATAGGGGGTAGAGGTTAACTCAAAATCTTTAGCCTTCAGGCTATGAAGATTTCCATCTGTGATTATATCCTGCAAACTAACAGGGTCGTTTTTTTCAGGAAAATTTATGATATTTTTTGCTAATGATAAATAGTTTTTCATATTGCTATCCAATGGACTTTGGTGATGCTGTTGTTTCTATATGACCTATTTTGAATAGATAGTCAATGGTTTTTTTTCTTTTTTTTCTGAATAGTCAGTTGTTAGGAGCTCAAAACTGCTAAACCGTGCAAAAATCATTTTTTTGCCGTTTTTTGTATATATTCTCTTATCCTCTTTCTTCCAAACCTGGGGCACACATGGGGCAAACTCACCAAAAACAAAAGAGGCAATCTCTTTCGAGATTGCCTCTTTTGCATGTAAGTAATTGAAATAATGGCGGAGGGGGAGGGATTCGAACCCCCGGAAGGCTCTCACCTTCAACGGTTTTCAAGACCGCCGCGATAAACCGAGCTCTGCCACCCCTCCGCGAATGGGGAAAAACCCCAGAAAATTTGTTATTTTAAAGCGTCTTTAAGTTGCTTGCCAGGGGTAAATTTAGCAACTTTGCTGGCTGGAATATCAATTTCTTCGCCGGTGCGTGGGTTACGACCCTTACGAGCAGCGCGCTCACTTACCTTAAAAGTACCAAAGCCCGTGAAGGTAACAGTTTCGCCTTCAGTGAGAGCTTCGCGCACAGAAGCTATTACAGCATCAAGAGCGCTTTCGGCCATGGTTTTTGTAGGGAGGCCAGCCTTGGCATAAATTTTTTCAACTAACTCTGCTTTTGTCATGTTATTTCTCCGAGGAAAGAAGGAAAAAGGTTTTTAATAAATGACAGCTCCAAGCTTTAGAGAAAGCGCGGCGCTTTGTCAACAACAAATGCACGTGTACTAGCGATTTTTTTATTTTTAAGCAGTGCGCAACACATCAGCGATGGTTGTTAGTGCTTGTTCAACAAGTGATTTATGCGCCTGACTACCCATATGACCCAAGCGAAAAACTTTTCCAGCCATGGGGCCAAAGGAGCCCCCCACGTGCAGGCCACGAAGGGACAAGGCTTTACGCCAGCTTTCCCAAGTGAAACCTTGTGGGATATATGCGGCGGTAACCGTGGGCGAAGAAACAGCCCCCTGCTGCGGCCAAAGTGCTATGCCAAGGGTTGCAAGTCCTTGACGGCAGGTTAGAGCAGCTTCTTCATGGCGGGCAAAAACAGTGCTCACGCCTTCTTGCAGTAATTGTTGCAAGGAAGCGTGTAATGCTGCAACGCCATGGGAATATGGGGTGTATGGGCACAAATTTTCTTTCAACACATGGCGCCATGGTAAAATGGCGTCATAGCCGGCATAGGCCACGCTTTCGGCTTTATGCCATGCGGCGGGGCTTAAACCTAAAAAGCAAATATTGGGCGGTGCGGAAAAACATTTTTGTGAACCACCCAGCAAAATATCAATATGCCATGCATCCATACACACAGGAGCACCGCCAAGGCTAGATACGGCATCCACATAAAATAAGGGAACGCCATGCTTTTTCTTAAGAGCACCCAATTCTGCCAAGGGGTTAAGCGTGCCAGAAGGTGTTTCACAATGCACTGCCGTGATCATATGTGGCTTATGTTCCACTATGGCAGCTTCAATGCGCTCCAAATCATGGATGGTAGTATCATAGTCAAAGGAAAGCTTGCGCACAGAACAGCCTAGTCCTGCAGCCATATCTCCTATACCATCACCAAAAACGCCTGTACCAATGGAAAGCACACGATCTGTGGGGCTAAGGCAACTTTTAAGACCTGCCCAAAGAGCCAACATGCCTTCACCCGTCATGTTAATAACAGTATGCTCTGTCCCCATGAAGGTCGCTAACAAAGCATTGGTGGCGCTATACAGCGGGAGAAAGTCATCTTCATTTTGTCCATAGTCACGAGCCAGCACTTCCCTTACAAAAGGAGGCACTTGTGTGGGGCCTGGAATCATGGAAATGGGTGTATATACCATGGTACGTACGTCCTTTAAGAAATGCAATACGAGATATACTGTATACTGAAAAGCATTTATAAGTCCATATGCTCAACACAATTTTTTTGCAAATTTTTCCCTAAAAAAAGAGAACCTACTCGTGCGAAACGTTCAGTATCATCTGTGGTCATGAAATGGCAATGCCCTTGAACTTGTGAGGCGCGAGCAGGGTGCAATAGCTGTAAGGTTTGTAAATTTTCACGTACAGCTTGCGCTGTGGTGGCGGCAGAATCCACAAGATGAACATCTTGTCCTACTACACGCGCCAAGGCTTGCCGCAAAGGGGGGAAATGCGTACAGCCCAGCAATAATGTATCGGGGCGTTCTTCTTGAGAACATTCATTATGTGCGCTCTCGTGAAAAATATCTTCAAGGTAACGGCGCGCCACACTTTCCACAATGGGGTCATCCATCCATCCCTCTTCGGCAAGGTGTACAAAAAGGGTACAAGCCTGACCGGTAATGCGCGCATCTTGGCGCAATTCAGCTATGGCTTTGTGGTAGGCTAAGCCGCGAATGGTGCCTTCGGTGGCAATGACAGCAATATGTCCATTACGTGTGGTTGCCACAGCCGCCTTTGCTCCGGGTTCTATAACACCTACTACGGGGAGCGGGGCAAAAGCTTCGCGCAATGCCGGAAGTGCCGCCGCCGTGGCGGTATTACAAGCAATAACCAGCATTTTAATACCGCGTTCCACAAGTTTTGCCGCCGCTTGCAGGGCATAAGAAGTGACGGTTTCAGTGCTTTTAGTGCCATAAGGTAGGCGTGCTGTGTCACCTAAATAGAGTAAATCTTCTTGCGGAAGAGCTTCGTGAATGGCGCGTAAAACGGTTAAACCTCCCACGCCGGAGTCAAAAATGCCTATGGGTAGTGTCTTGGTGTTTAGCATGAGTAAGTGTCTTCTAAAAGTTGATATTGGGCTGCGGTAACAGGGGCGCGTAAAGAGTCTAAAACACGCTCTAGCAAGATGCCATAGCGATTGGGCTCTGCATGGCCAAAAGTAGCACGTATGCCCATGGTGACAAATTGAACAGCTCTATCCATGGCCACCGGCACCGAATCTCCTTGTAAAAGAGCGCCCGTGACTACGGAGGCAAAACAGTCACCTGTTCCGGGGTAAAAGGCCGGTATGTAAGGGCAGTCCACACGCCAGAAGCGATTTTGCGTGGCGTCGTAAGCCACGGCGGAGCACGTCTCTTGTTGCAGACTTATGGGGGCAGATGTGATAATGGCCACCTTGGGCCCCATATCGGTAAGGCGTATAAGCCTTTCTTTGGCCTCGGCAATGGTCATGCGTGGTGTATAGGGTATATCCAACAACCAACACGCTTCTGAGTGATTGGGCGTAATACAATCGGCATGAGAAATAAGATAACGCATGCGTGCCACCATTTCTGGTGTCATGGTGGGGTCTAATTTACCATTGTCGCCCAAAACAGGGTCAACCAATGCAAAACCATGACGCCTTTTACAATGGCTAATGGTGTCTTCCACCACCTCCATCTGTTCTGGAGAGCCTAGAAATCCAGAATAAATGGCGTCAAAGGAGAGATTAAGAGCGCGCCAATGATCTAAAAAATGTTGCATTTGCGGTGCAAGATCGCAAAAAGAAAAATCGGTAAATTCTGTGGTATGCGTGGAAAGTACCGCTGTGGGCATGGGGCAGACTTGAATACCCATGGTGGAAAGGATGGGTATGACCACTGTAAGTGAAGTGCGCCCAAAGCCGGATAAATCGTGTATGGCTGCCACGCGTGGCACTGAAGAACGAAACATTTACTCTAAATCCTCTAAAGTCTGTTGTAGCAGCGCAAGTTCTTTTTCTGATAAGGAGAAAGTGTGCTCTTGTTGTGGAAAATTTTCTTGTTGTACGTCATGAGCGTAGTTTTGTATGGCTTGGCGCATGTCTTGTGCAAGATTGGCATATTTTTTTACAAATTTAGGTGTGTGTTTTGTATTTATACCCAGTAGGTCGTGGAACACAAGTACTTGACCGTCACAATTTTTGCCGGCGCCAATGCCAATGGTGGGGATATGCAGTTTTTGGCTGATGAGAGAGGCCACTTCATGGGGAATACATTCAAGCACGATACAAAAGCAACCGGCTTCTTCTAAAGCTTTGGCTTCTTTTATAAGCTGTAAAGCCGTGGCGGCAGTGCGCCCTTGTACTTTATATCCCCCCAGGGTGGAAACGCGCTGAGGGGTAAGGCCAATATGTCCCATGACGGGAATACCTGCTGTTACCAAAGCACGTATTTGTGGGAGAATGGCAAAAGAACCTTCTAATTTTACAGCGCGCGCACCCCCTTCAGCCATAAGTCTACCGGCATGACGCAAAGCACTACCTACACCTTCTTCATAGCTTAAAAAAGGCATGTCGCATACAACCAAGGCGCGCGCTCCTGCACGTTTTTGTGCCAAAGTTACCGCACGGCAATGGTGTACCATTATATCCATACTCACGCTAAGGGTATCATCTTGGCCTAGCACCACCATGCCGAGAGAATCGCCAACCAGAAGGATGTCCACTCCGGCTTCATCGGCAATGATGGCAGAAGGGTAATCGTATGTTGTGAGCATAACGATTTTTTTTTGGCCTTTGTACTGGCGAATATCTAAGCTTGAAAGAGAGCCTTGCTTGGAGGGGGTAGACATAGAATTTTCCTTTTAAAAGAGTCAACACTAAAAATAAAAACCTGTGCATAGGTATTCAAGTTTGTAACTTTTCACAAAAAGGAGAAAGACTTCTTTGCTTATTCTCTTTTTGTGCAAAGGTAAAAGTCTGAAAAATTGCCCATAAGGGAATACGTTCATAGTTTTTTACACAAATGTTAGTGACGAAGCCTAGGTCTTATAGTTTTTGTGTTTGCGTTCTGCTTTTTAGCGTTTTTTACAATAAATACCAAATTTTTTTTTAAAGGCTGCAAGGTAAAGAATGTGGAACTTTTTTCCTACATGGCATGCTGGGAAAATACATGACTGTGTGTAGGTATGCAAGCTTATAGCGTAAAATAAAAAGTAGGAAAAATTTTCCTAGTAACCTAAAGGGTAGGCAAAATTTGCCGATAGGGGAGTGTAAGGCGATGAAACTTTCAAGGATGAAAGGACAGATACGCCAAATCTCCACTCTGCATTCAAGGAGGAATGTTATGGGAATGTATATTAATAGTAATCCAATGGCGACAACGGCGCAGAACAATCTAGGTACCCATTATGGGAACTTGCAAACCTCGATTGAGCGCCTTTCTTCTGGTCTTCGTGTAAACGGTGCCTCTGATGACGCGGCTGGTCTTGCCATTCGCGAACTTATGCGTGCCGACGTTGCAGCTTTAAATCAAGGTGTACGTAATGCTAACGATGCCATTTCCCTCTTACAAACAGCTGACGGCGCCCTTGGCGTTATTGACGCGCAGCTCATTCGTATGAAGGAATTAACAGAGCAAGCCGCCACGGGTACTTATGACTCTACACAGCGTTTGATGATTGAGTCCGAATATCAAGCCATTGCGTCAGAAATCACACGTATTGCCAATGCTACTGATTTTAACGGCGTAAAGCTTTTAGATGGTTCTCTTTCTGGCACACACAATGGTAATGGTCTACAAGCTACCGGCGCCATTCGCGTGCATTTTGGAACAGCTAATGACTCCACAGAAGATTATTACGATGTTACCATTGGCTCAAGTACAGCTTCGGCTTTGGGTATTGGTAGCACTGCAACATCGACTAGTGCGGGCTTTAGCGTATCTACACAAGCACAAGCACAAAAAGCTTTGGAAGGCATTACCAATGCTATCGTCTCTAAGGATAAAATCAGAGCTAATCTTGGTGCTATGCAAAATCGTTTGGAAGCCACTGTGCAGAATTTAACCATTCAGTCTGAAAACGTACAAGCTGCAGAGTCACGTATTTCTGATGCTGACGTAGCCGCTGAAATGACGACTTTTGTGCGTAATCAAATTCTTACACAGTCTGCTGTGGCCATGCTTGGTCAAGCGAACTCCATGCCACGCATGGCGTTGAACCTTATTGGTGGATAGTTCATTTACACGTATCCATATTAGGTGAGAAAAGAAAAAGGGAGCTTTGTTACAAGGCTCCCTTATTTTTTTGTTTATCGGCAGAAAAAGGAGAAACTTTAGGTCTGGGTAAAAAATATATCTATGTATAATTATTTGAATTTTGGCATGTATTTTGCTGCAATTTTATATGATGGGTAAGGCGGCAAATTTTGCCTAGTGCAAGAATCTTGCATGCCTGCAATGAGGAAAAGACAAATATGCTTCTTTCCCCTATTTGAAAAGCATTGTCTAAGGCATAGCTTGCTCATCATTGGTACAGGCATCATACAGTAGGTATGTTTATTACTTAATAAGCCCCCTCACAAGGGGTATGTCGGTGGAAGATTGCAAGGACGCAATCGCGCTTTATGCTCCACTAGGCTGTCTAAACATTCATGGAGGAATGTTATGGGACTTACAATTAATCACAACGCAATGGCCCTGAATTCTGCTAACACCTTAAATAACCATTATGGCAATTTAAGCACATCTACCGCACGTTTATCATCTGGCTTGCGCATTAATGGCGCAGCAGACGATGCGGCAGGCTTAGCCATTCGTGAGCTTATGCGTGCTGATATCGCCGCCTTAAATCAAGGTGTAAGAAACGCCAATGATGCTATCTCTTTACTGCAGACAGCTGACGGCGCTCTTGGTGTTATCGATGCGCAGCTCATTCGTATGAAAGAATTGGCAGAGCAAGGTGCTACTGGTACGTATGATTCTACGCAGCGTCTTATGATTGAATCAGAATACCAAGCTATTGCTTCTGAAATTACTCGTATTGCCAACGCTACTGACTTTAACGGTGTAAAACTGTTAGACGGTACACTTTCTGGTACACATAATGGTAATGGTCTTACTTCTACAGGACAACTCTTGGTTCACTTTGGTTCCATGAATGATTCCGCAGAAGATTATTACTATGTACGTATTGGTAATAGTACAGCTTCTGCTTTAGGTCTTGGTATGCAAAGTGTGCAAAACGCAGGGCATACCTTATCCACACAAGCGCAAGCGCAAGAATCTCTTGTGGCTATCAATGATGCCATTGTTTCTAAGGATAAAATCAGAGCGCATATTGGTGCTTTGCAAAATCGCTTAGAAGCCACTGTGGACAATCTCACCATTCAGTCTGAGAATATGGCTGCCTCTGAGTCTCGCATTTCTGACGTGGACGTATCCATGGAAATGACGAACTTTGTACGTAACCAAATTCTTACCCAATCTGCTGTGGCCATGCTTGGTCAGGCAAACTCCATGCCCCGTATGGCGATGAACCTCATCGGCGGTTAGTATTTTTTCTCTGTGTCCTCGTATGTCGGGGGCACAGAGAACATCCTCAGACTATTTTTTAAAATTGCATATTTTGTTGTTATAAAGGCCATGCGCTGTATAACAATATGATATATAGTCGAAACTGAAAAACACTCTTAACAGCGTGTGAAACACGTTTTTAAGCATCACCTATAAGTGGGCAAAATTTTCCCTTGGTATAGATTTTGCTGAAATTATACTACACAGCTAGGTGCGGAAACTTTTTCCCCCTAGGCAAACGCCCAGAAGTTTGCATGTGTTTATTAGGCTATGTACAGTATGTACTAAATGATTTTATAACGTAACTGCTTTACGATATATCGTAGAGCGCTGTCGGTGGAAGATTGCATGGAAGCAATCGCGCAGTATGCTCCACTAGGCTGTCAAAACATTCATGGAGGAATGTTATGGGACTTACAATTAATCACAACGCAATGGCCCTGAATTCTGCTAACACCTTAAACAACCACTATGGCAACTTAAGCACCTCTACTGCTCGTTTGTCTTCTGGCTTGCGCATTAACGGCGCAGCAGACGACGCTGCAGGTCTCGCCATTCGCGAACTTATGCGTGCTGATATTACTGCCTTAAACCAAGGTGTAAGAAACGCCAACGACGCTATCTCTTTATTGCAGACAGCTGACGGCGCTCTTGGTGTTATCGACGCCCAGCTCATTCGTATGAAGGAACTGGCAGAGCAAGCTGCTACCGGTACTTATGATTCAACACAACGTTTGATGATTGAGTCTGAATATCAAGCCATTGCCTCTGAAATCACACGTATCGCTAATGCTACTGACTTCAACGGCGTAAAGCTGCTTGATGGTACTCTTTCTGGCACACACAATGGTAACGGTCTTACTTCTACAGGTCAGCTCAAGGTTCACTTTGGTTCCATGAACGACTCTGCTGAAGATTACTACTATGTGCGTATTGGTAATAGTACTGCTTCTGCTTTGGGTCTTGGTATCCAAAGTGTTCAAGATGCTGGTTATAGCTTATCCACACAGGCACAAGCGCAGCAGTCTCTTGTGGCCATTAACGATGCTATTGTTTCTAAGGATAAGATCAGAGCCCATATTGGTGCTTTGCAAAATCGCTTAGAAGCCACTGTTGACAACTTGACCATTCAGTCTGAGAATATGGCTGCTTCTGAGTCTCGTATTTCTGACGTGGACGTATCCATGGAAATGACGAACTTTGTACGTAACCAAATTC
>CAYJNA010000061.1:0-15124 GCA_964371225.1 uncultured Desulfovibrionaceae bacterium | reverse complement strand
TTCCATACGTTTATTTCTGGCAAAATTTATTAAGCTTTTTAAGCTAGAAATTCTACTTTTACTGACAGTTAAGTACTTTTTCAGTGTCGACTATATATCCACAAAAATATCTGAAATATGCGCAGAGAGCGTGCTTTTGAGCTTAGATTTTATTAGGCGGGAATAATAAAAGTATTCCCGCCTAATATGTATTAATGCTTCATGTTTTCTAAAATATCGCGAAGCATACCTGCTTGAGAAGATACTTTTTTTACAGTAAGTGCTGTTTCTTCCATATCACTGGCCAATTTTTGCGCCAATGCATTGGAGTCGGCCACGGTGCGACTGATGGCACTGGAGGTGGCCGCTTGCTCTTCGGCAGCAGTGGCAATGATGGAGATTTCTTCTGCTGTGGACATGCTGAGACTTACAATATCTTGCAAGGCATTACCGGCATTATGCACTTCTTGGGTGGCCTTATGTACGGCGCCCACAGTGGCCTCCATGGTATGCCCGCTTTCCACCGTTCTTTCTTGAATGATGTGTATGGCATGCTCCACTTCCTTGGTGGCATCCATGGTTTTTTCTGCCAGTTTACGTACTTCATCTGCCACCACGGCAAAACCGCGACCAGCCTCACCGGCTCTGGCAGCTTCAATGGCGGCGTTCAGTGCCAAGAGGTTGGTTTGATCTGCAATATCCCGAATAATATTTAAAATAGCACCAATGCTATGGGCGTGTTCTGACAGTTTTTCCATATCATTTTTAAGATTATTGGAGGAGTCGCGAACACTTAATATGTCGGTTACAATATGTTGCACCATGGTATGGCCTTCTTGAGCCTGATTTTGTGTATTGGAGGCGCCACTGGCCGCTTGTGAAGCATTTTGCGCCACATCCCGAATGGTGCTTTCCATTTCTTCAATGGCCACAGTGACATTCATCATGTGATTGGCTGTGTTTCTGGCATCCCCTTCGGCATCATGGACGGAACCAAAAAGCAGTTGTGCTGCATCGTCCAAGGTATGCACCACGGACTCAAGCTGTTCAATGAGAGCTTGGCGCATATTTTCTGTGGCAATGGCGGCTTCTTCTTTAATCCTCTCTTGTTCGGTGATATTAAGCCCCACTTCCACATGGCCTATTTTTTGCCCGTTTTTGTCATGCAAATAACTTAAAAGCATACGCATAACAGTGCCATTGGGCATGGTATTAACGGCTTCAGCTTGACCACGTTCTAGGCGATCAATACCGCAGTCAGGTGTATTGCATAAATTACCGCCGCGCGTATGGCAGGGCTGTCCCAGCACTTCTTCTAGGGTCTTCCCAGAACCTTGTAAGCCGGGCGTATTCACAAAAAGCCATTTTCTGTCCATGTCGGTTACGGAAACATTGATAGGAAGCGCATTTAAAATGGAAGTATACCAATGCGTTTGTTCATTAAGCTTTTTTACCATGTTTTTAAGTGTATTTGCTAAGAAGCCAAATTCATCTTGGGTAGTAATGGAAAGAGAGGATTCGGGTTTTCCAGCAACAACTTTTTGGGCATAGTTGGCAATTTTATTTATGGGTCTTGTGAAACGATAGCCCGTAATGATGGCAATGATAAGCATGATGCCCATTACCACAATGGCGGAGCTTATGGTATACCAGTGGGCTTGTTCTTCAGCTTTATAAACATCTGTTACGGGTAAGCCTAGGAACCACATACCTATAATATCCCCCTCATGGTCCTTGGCAGGCCAGTAAGCAGCCAAATACTGTTCTCCCATAATGGTACTATTGCCAAAGTAGATTTGGCCTTGATTAAGAACGGTATTTTCAATGGTGGGATTATTGAGCTTAGTGCCGATGATACGCTGGCCTTGTTTGTCTGTAATGGTGGTCATAAGGCGTGTATCTTTAAGGAAAAAGGTAACTCGAGATTGTAACAAACCTGCAAGCCAATCTAAAAAATCAGGATCTGAAAGGGAATCTCCCATGGAAAAGGTGCCCACGATGGTATTCCCATCTTTAATGGGTACCGTGGCGCGCATGGAAGTGGCCGCCACTCCATGTACAAGGCCGGTAGTACTTATTCCTCTACTGGCTTGAGAGACAGCTTCTTGATCAAAAATATTGTCACCTTTTTTATCAATGTGCCCGCGCAGAAGAACTCTACCTTCCACATCGGTGATGGTTACGATGGAAACAGAGCTTTGGTTCATGATGTATGAGGCAATTTTTTGTAAAGTGGCGGTGTCGTTGGTACGTACGGCTGCGGCAAAGCCCTTGTATTGTGCTCCTAGTTCTGCAGTATTCTTCGTATCTGTAAGCTTAGCGTCAATGATAGCACTGAAGTTTTTTTGCTGCGAAACAATGTTTTCATAGAGCAAATCTTTTAGTGTTTGAGAATAGTTATGGGTGGCTACAAAGTAAATGGTGCCGGAGCTGACGAGTAAAAGGATGATTAAAATGCTCACAAGTTTTTGTGTGACGGATAATTTCATAAACACCTCCATAACAGTTGATGCGTAAACACCCTTTTATAAAGTTACACTCATCTTCGTATACAAAAAGACCCTTTTATTTGTCCCTAGAAAACAGCTTCCGGCGGTTTTCATAAAGGGACTCTGACTCCTACTACCGCTACGTGGCATCGTAAACAAATGACAGCTTGCTCTACACCGCGCAGCTTAGCCTGATGGCAAGACGTTGGTAGTTGACACATAAAAATATTTACCATGCTCATGCTTTTATGGAAAAGATATTCCACATTTATTTCAAGCAAAGTTGTTATGACTTCTTAGTTATACTAGACTGCACTTAGTGTGTATTAAGATGTTTTTCAAAGGAGATTAAATACATTTTTGTTTAAAATCACTTAGTAAATATATATTCATATTACAATGTAATAACTTTATGAAAAATGGCAACATTTTTTATAAAACATAGCTTACTACTATGAAATCTATTGAGCTTTGGCAAAATAGAGTAGTATTCGTAGTAAACAATTTGTATAAAGTTATAAGCTGAACGGCATATCATAAAAAAGAAATATATTTCCTATGTGCGCCAATCGGTAAAAAAGAAATAAGCTTAAGAGAGGAGGTGTGTGTTCTTCAAAAACATTATACAAGATATGCTTTGTATATCTACTTTTTTATGGAATAGATTTATGCGGTGATATAACGCCATAAACCAAGACAGGCCATGGCCATAAGTGCAGCCACTACATCATCAAGCATAATGCCAAAGCCATCACGTAGCCAATGTTCTGCAGCATTAACAGGCCAGGGTTTTAGAATGTCGAAGACTCGAAAGAGGATAAAGGCCAGAAGAAGTTCCGTGGGGCTTACTTTACTAAAGGGGAGTAAAACCAGCCAAACTCCCACAAATTCATCTATAACAATTTGCGAAGGGTCTTTACAAGCCAGCATTTTTTCACTGTGCGTGCTGGCCAGCGCACCTAGAAAAAAGAGAATCAGTAAAACGAGGGCGCGCCCCATCATGGGTAAGGGTAAAAACCATATGGGCGCAAAAAGAGCCGCCACAAGGCTTCCCCATGTACCGGGTGCATGCGGTGCAAGACCTGCCGCGCCCACGCGACAAAAAAGAAGACAAAGGGTATCTAAAAGAGAGGTTCCCCATCCACAATATTTCATGAATTACTCTTGGAGAAAAGTATATTTTCCCACGCCTACAATCTGCTTATTGACGTCAAGGGCCTTTACGACATATTGATAAATACGACTTTCGGTATTGGGAGGGCAAGGGCCTGTATAATACTGGGTAAGACCGCCTTCCACAATGGTAGCACCATTGCTTAGGGGGGCTTCTAAAGACCAAGAGCCACCACCATGCATACGTTTTCTGTCGTCCACATCTTCAAGAAGGACTTGGAAACTTGCTGTGCCTTGAGGCGGATAGGGTATTTCAATTTCTGGGGAAATGCGGGAGCAGCGATGCTCTTCGCGTAAATCAACAGTAATTTCCATATCTTTTTCCACAGCAATGAGCTTAGGCGCAGGTTGAGATCCGCAACCTACCAGAAATAAGGCACTTAATAGAGCAAAGGGCAATACACGCATGGTCTTCTCCTCTTACAAAAGATAAGTCATGGTAAACCATACAAGGTGAAATGGCAATACAGCCACATTGAATAAGATAAGGAGTTTTTATGTCCATTGTTTCGGAGCGTGTGACAGGTTATATGAAAAATGCCTCTTGGATCAGACGTATGTTTGAAGCTGGAGCACAGTTAAAAGCTGAATTTGGTGCTGACAATGTTTTTGATTTTAGTTTGGGAAATCCTGATTTACCTCCACCACCTGCTGTGGCAGAAGGTTTACGCGCTTTAGCAGATAAAGCCAGTGAGCCTTTTTCTTTTGGGTATATGCCCAATGGCGGGTACCTTTGGGCACGCGAAATGTTGGCTAAAGAAGCGAGTAAAGAGCAAGGCGTAGCCATTGCGGCAGAACATGTATTGCTTTCTTGTGGTGCTGCCGGCGGGCTCAATGCTTTTTTCCGCGCTGTGCTTAATGAAGGGGAACAAGTAGTAGCTTTTGCTCCATTCTTTGTGGAATACGGTTTTTACGCGGCCAATCACGGTGCTACCTTTGCTCCTGTACCCACAGAAAAAGATACTTTTGCGCCGGACTTAGCTGCACTTGAAGCTGCTATTAGCGAAAAAACACGAGTTCTTATAGTAAATTCGCCCAATAATCCCACCGGCGTGGTCTATACCAAAGCGCAATTGCAAGGTGTGGTTGAGGTGCTTAAACGTGCCAGCGAAAAATATGGCAAGCCCATTTGGCTTGTGGCCGATGAACCCTATCGCTTCTTGGCTTTTGATGGCGTAGAAGTGCCTTCTCTTTTGCCCATGTATGACTATGCCGTGGTAGTAAGTTCTTTTTCAAAAAATCTTTCCTTGCCAGGTGAGCGCTTAGGTTTTGTTATTATTTCACCTAATCTTACGGAAGGGGCAGAGCTCATGGGTGCTTTAACCCTGACCAATCGTATTTTGGGCTATGTGAATCCGCCTGTGGTAGGGCAGCATATCATGGCGGCGGCTTTGGGCTCACAAGTGGATGTGGGTATTTATAAAGCCCGTCGTGATGCCATGGCTGAGGTATTGCAAAATGCCGGTTATGAATTCCAAATGCCACAAGGGGCTTTTTATTTCTTCCCCAAAGCCCCCGGCGGCGATGATGTAACTTTTTGTCAGCGCTTGCTTGAACAAAAAGTTTTGGCAGTGCCGGGTACCGGTTTTGGTTGCCCTGGGCATTTCCGCCTAACTTTTTGTGTGGATGAAAGTGTTATTCGCGGTTCTGCGCAGGCTTTTGCCAAGGCACTGTAAAGTGTATGAGAGCAGGCATGCGCAAAGGGTTTTTGTAGACCTTTGGCGCATGCCTGTGTAAGATGTTTATAAAGAGCGTTACGTGCCTTACTGCGCCGTTTTTTTTGAAATGTGCAATATATGTGTGCCTAAGACTTGACGGCGTGTAGGTATTGGTGTAAACGACTCTTTCTATTTCTCGAAGGAGTTTGATAATGAAAAGAACATATCAACCAAGTAAAATTCGTAGAGCACGCACCTGTGGTTTCCGTGCACGCATGGCAACACCCGGTGGCCGCGCCATTATTCGTCGTCGCCGTGCTAAAGGTCGTAAACGTTTGAGCGCAAGCGTATAAGGCTGCAAAATTTTAGCGATCAACGCAAAGTAGAGTGAGGCTGTAAAACATGCAGCATGAAAAGCAGTTTACATGGCCTCGTGAAAAAAGAGTGCAACGCAGGGCAGATTTTGTGCTGTGTTATGATGCAAATCGGCGTTTTTTTTCCAAATACTTTGTGTTGTTCACCCGTAAGCAAGAGGAAGGCGGGTGGCGCGCCGGATTTACGGTGAGCCGGAAAATGGGCAATGCTGTTAGGCGTAACAAAATGAAGCGCATTTTGCGTGAATTCTTTCGCTTACATGGACAAAATCTTCCGCAAGGGCTTGATATTATAGTTGTTCCTAAGAAAAACTTGCTAGGCGTACCCATTTCATATGCCTTGGTACGCGAAGATTTAAGCCCCCTCTTGAAAAAACTCAATGCCCTTGGGGAGCGTGTGGCATGATAGCATGGATACGACGTATCTATCTTCTGCCAGTCTTTTTTTATAGGTATGTTGTTTCGCCCGTGCTCCCCAAGGCGTGTCGCTATTATCCCACATGTTCCGCTTACGCCGTGGAAGCGGTGATGCTCCACGGTATTGTACGTGGTTCATGGTTGGCACTGTGCAGGATTGCGCGTTGTCATCCTTGGGCTGGAGGCGGTGTAGATCCTGTGCCTCCTCCCTCTCTTCGTGTTGATAAAACACACAGCAAATAGAGGCTCTATGCAATCTAAAAATTTAATTCTCGCCATGGTTTTATCCTTGGCTGTTATGGTAGGCTGGACCTTTCTTTCTCAAGAAATGGGTTGGACGCCAAGTCCTGAAGAACTAGCAGCTCAAGAGCAAGCTCACTTAAAACAGCAAGAAGAACAAAAAGCTGTCGAAGCTGCGCAACAATCTTCCACTACCGCTATACAAGGCAACGCTGCTGCCTCATTGGCTACATTTACTCCCGCACCCGGCAAAGATGTTATCATCGAAACACCCTTATATAAGGCTGTTATTTACTCCGGCGGCGGGATTTTGCGTTCTTTTGAACTGAAAAAATATGAAGCCGGCATCCAAAAGGAAGCTCTTTTTTCTTTTTTAGGTTTCCCCATTGGAGAAAAAAACCCTTATTCTCGTGACATAGAACGCCCCCGCGTTAATTTGATAACGCCCACAGCAGCTCGCGTGGCTCCCTTGGGTTTGCTTATCAATGGGCAACCTTCATGGAGCACTGGTAAATGGGCTTTTGAAGGTAGCAATATTACCTTTGACAGTGGTGAACAGACTTTGACCTTTACCGGCGAAGTGGACGGCATGCGCGTGGTGCGTGCCTTAACATTTGCTGCTGATACATATCAAATTACGGAAAAAACAAGCTTTGTGACCCTTGGTGACCAAGCCCGCTCCGTACGCCTTGGTTATAGCGTGGGTGAAGATGCCACTTCTGCTGCTGGTGGCTACTATGACGCCATGCGTGTAGCTTGGGGTATTACCGGCGAATACATAGAAGAAAGTGATAGTGATACGCTCTTGGAAACAGGCGTACAAGAAACAGGCCCCTTCCTTTGGGCTGCTGCTTCTAGCACCTATTTCATGTCGGCCATTGCTCCTGAAAATACAGCAAATCTTACTTTAAAAGCTCGCTTGCAAGACCAAGTATATCGTGTCGTCTTGGAGCAACCAGATGTTGTTGTTCCTGCTGGTGCTGAAATACAGCAAGGTGTAACCTATTGGATTGGGCCCAAAGTGGCAAATCTTTTAGAAAAGGCTCCCAATGAATTGATTAATGCCATCGACCTTGGTATGTTCAGTATTATTGGCTCGGCTCTTTTATGGTGTCTTGAGTATTTACACAGCTTTGTGAATAACTGGGGTGTAGCTATCATCTTATTGACTGTGGGTATTAAGATTTTATTTTGGCCTCTCACAGCAAAAAGCTATGCTTCCATGGCAAAAATGCGTAAATTACAGCCTATGATTACAGCTTTACGTGAAAAGTATGCTGATGATAGAGAAGCGCTTACCCGCGAAACCATGGCTTTGCATAAAACCTATGGCATTAATCCTGCCAGTGGTTGTGTGCCCATGTTGGTGCAATTGCCCGTATTCTTTGGTTTGTATCAGGCATTGCTTACTTCCATAGAGCTACGTGGTGCTTCTTTCATTGAATACTTACCAGGTACGGATATGCTATGGCTTGCCGACTTGTCACAAGCAGATCCTTTTTACATTACACCTATTATCATGGGTGTAAGCATGTTCTTCATGCAGAAGATGAGCCCTCCCATGGGTGATCCTATGCAACAAAAGATAATGATGTTCTTACCGATCATCTTTACCTTTATGTTTTTATCTTTTCCTTCAGGCCTTGTGCTGTACTGGCTTGTGAACAACCTCTTGTCCATGTTGCAACAGTGGCTTTTATTGCGCCAAGCTGAAAGCAAAAGCGCGTAAACAGAAAATAGGACGTGTGTATGGAAGGCTTTAAAGAGTTTACAGGCAAAAGCCTTGATGACGCCATTCGTGATGCTTGCAATTATTACGATGCTTCGCGTGAGCGTTTAGAAATTGATATTGTCCAAGATGCTAAATCTGGTATCTTTGGTCTTGTGGGTGCCCGTAAGGCCGTGGTACGTGCCAGACGTGTGCAATTGCGTGATGCAGTGGAGGATATTCTTGGTCGCTCTAAAAAAGTGGCTGAGGTGGACTTAAAGTTAGATATTCCTTCTGCCGACGCTGAAGAAAAGCAAAATGCTGCAACTACAGCCAGCCGTTCTTCTAAAAAAGCGGAAAAGCCCAAGAGCAAAGAAGGGAAAGCTTCTGCTCAAGAGCCTAAGCCAGAAGTGGCCAGTGCGCATACTGAAGTGGTAGAAACTCCTGTAGTTCACCATGAGGATAAGGGGCAAAACCCCCGTCGTGAGCGCCAAGGTAAAAATCGTCGTGAGCGTGAACCAGGCCATAAGGCTGAGGGGGCACGTCGCGAGCGTCAGGGCGCAAAACAAGAGCGTGATGGTAACCGTGCAGAGCGCAATGGTAATCGCATAGAGCGCGATGCTCCTCGTCCAGATGTGGATGGAAATCGTGTGGATTATGATGGTAACCGCGCCGAACGCACGCACCAACGAGGCGAAGGCCGTCAAACACGACTAGAGCGTCAAGCACGTCAAGGGCGTCAGCATACCGAACGCACTGATAAGCCACGCGAACAGCGTCGCGGCCCTGCGCATGTTCAAGGCAAACGCCCCCATGCTGCTGCCCATGCTCCCACAGAACACATGGAAACCATGCCCTTTGGCGATGCCATGGAAGAAGTGGAAAATGTACGCAGTGTTCCATTGGAAGAGCTTGATCAAGAACGCTTGCACACAGTAACCTTGGAAGCTGTGGGCTACTTAACGCGTTATATAGTGGGTGAAGTGCCCATGCAGATGAAAGTCCATGAAGGGCGTGTGCATGTACATTTAGAATGTGATGAAAATTCCGGCTTGCTCATAGGCCGTGAAGGGCAAACCCTAGCCGCATTGCAGTATATTAGTTCACGCATAGTTTCACGCGCCATGGACGCTGCGGTGCGTGTGCAATTGGATGCTGGTGATTATCGCACCAGACAAGATGAAAAATTGACCGAGCTTGCTTCGGTATTGGCAGAACGTGTGCGAACCACCGGTAAACCACATTCTACCAGACCTTTGTCATCGTACCATAGACGCATAGTGCATGTGTTTTTGCAAGATGCCACAGATCTTGTTACGCGTAGCTCCGGAGAGGGGCCTTTAAAGCGCGTCATTATTCAGCGTAAGCGCGGGTAAAATAGAGACAGGCATAGAAAGGTCTGTTGTTATTATAAGCCACCTCTTTTCTGAAAGGGGTGGCTTATGTGTACTATAAGACATATGTTTATACCTGAAGAGTACCATGCCAAGAAGACGAGCCCTGCCGAACGCTGGCTTTAGCAACACAAAAGATATTAAAAGGTTTTTATATGCAGCATGACGACACCATAGCGGCCATTGCCACCCCTCTTGGCAGCGGGGGCATTGGTATCGTACGTATTTCAGGCTCAGAGGCTAAAAGTATTTTACAGAAAATTTTCCGTTCTGCACGGGACAATTTTACGGATTTTCGCCCTTGGACATTGCATAGAGGGCATTTTATAGATGCTCATGGCGCCGCTTTGGACGATATACTGGCTGTCTTTATGCCGGGGCCAAGCACCTTTACAGGCGAAGATGTGGCAGAAATTCATGCCCACGGGGGGCAGGTGCTCATGGCCGCCGTGCTGGAAGCCATTGTGGCGCAAGGGGCTCGTTTGGCAGCGCATGGCGAATTTTCGCGCCGCGCTCTTCTTAATGGGCGTATGGATTTAATCCAAGCCGAAGCGGTGGCAGAAATGATTGCCGCCAAGAGCAAAGCCGCCTTGCATTTAGGCTCTGCTAAATTACAAGGGCTTTTGGGGAAAAAAGTGGCTGAATTACGTGGAAAGTTAGAGCGTTTACGTATGGAAGTATGCGTAGCCGTGGACTTTCCCGAGGAAGAAGTGGAGTGTTTAAGCCCGCAAGCTTTTGGCGAAGTCATAGCTGATGTACGCGCCCATGTGGAGGCATTATTACAAGCCTATACGCGTGGTCGTCATTGGCAAGAAGGCGCCTCTGTGGTTTTGGCAGGGGCTGTAAATGCGGGGAAATCCTCCTTACTGAATGCTTTGCTTGGGTATAATCGTGCCTTGGTAACGGATATTCCCGGTACCACCAGAGATTTTTTAGAAGAAGGTATTCAACTGGATGGTTTAGCCGTACGCATTATAGATACGGCAGGCTTGCGTGAAGCTTTGGATACTGTGGAGCGCATGGGTATAGAGCGTAGCCGTGAACGCATTGCCACTGCCGATGCTATTTTGTTTTTGTTAGATGGCAGTCTTGGACAAGATGCTGTGACGCACTTGGGCGAAGAAGGCTATGCCTTGGCGCAAAATCCTAAGACTATTTTAGTGTGGAATAAAGGTGATATTGCCCCCACTTTAGCATTACCTTCCTCTTGGCAAGAGTTTACAAAAAAGTGTATCATTATTTCTGCCAAGGAAGGACAAGGCCTTACTGCTTTAGCAAAAGCCATAAAAGATATGATTTTGCAGGAGAGTAGTGCTGAGCCTTCATCGGGCGATGTGGTGCCTAATATGCGACAGGCTTTGCTTTTGCAAGATGCCAGTGCTGAGCTGACCTTACTTTTAGATGACATTACGTCCCATGTGCCTTATGATATTTGCTCTGTGCGATTAGATACAGTGGTAGCTCTGTTGGGGCAAATTACCGGCTTAGATAGTGCCGATGAACTTTTAGATAAAATTTTTGCAAATTTTTGCATTGGAAAATAATTTACGGAAAGCATATGCCTTTAGAACAATACAGACGCAAGCTCACCAAGGACTATATCAATGCTTTGCCCATAGGTCGCTATGAGGGCAAGATTGAGCTTGTCACAGACATTGAGGCCTTAGAAAAAGCTTTGGTGGAATTGAAAAAGGAGCGCGTGCTGGGTTTTGATACAGAAACGAAACCTTCTTTTCGTAAGGGCAGTATCAACGCCCCTGCTTTAATTCAATTTGCCACAGCTCATGCGGTATACCTTATTCAGCTTATGTGGGTGCCTTTTGAGGCGGACATTGCCGCCATTTTAAGCGATGCTAATATCATAAAAGCCGGTGTAAGCATATTTGACGATATGCGTGAATTGCAAAAAATACATCCCTTTGATCCGGCCGGTCTGGCAGATCTTGGTAATATGGCGCGTCAGTATAAATTGGAAACGCAAGGTTTACGTAATCTTGCCGCCAACTTCTTTGATTTTCGCATTTCCAAAGGCCCGCAATGCTCCAATTGGTCAGCACAAGTGCTTTCTGAACGGCAATTGGTATATGCCGCCACCGATGCATGGGTAGGGCGTGAAGTTTACTTACGCATGGAAGAGCTGGGCATGGTGGCTCAATAAAGCACTTTCTTCCGCCGAAAAATAATATAAGACCTCTGCGCAATTCATTGCGTAAGGTCTCATGGACTCAATATATGATTACAAAAAACTCCCTTGCACATACGCTGTGCAAGGGAGTTTTCTTTACATTATTTCCAAAGAGCTATTGCGCTTTTTGCCATACGGTATGGAAACCTGTGGCATCGGCAGGGGGAAGCTTTAAAAAGTCTACCACAGCTTTATCAATGGTATTCAACTTGCCGGTTAAGTAAGAAGATTCCTGAATTTCTTTAAAAATGGCAGGGTCAACACCTTGAGGGAAGGCCATGCGTAAGCGGGGCAACATGCCAAAGCGTGTGGGCAAAATACGTACACGTTGGTCACGTACCATATCAACCCATAGAGGTGCCACAGATACGCGCTCAAGGTGCGGTTTGCCTGTGTCTGGGTTGGTCATGAGGTCAAGAGCCAAGACCACCGTACGCTCACGTGGTTGGGTACGCTGACCAGAAACAAAATTGCCCAAAGACCAAGCTACAAATTGATCTTTACCGTGATTGGTAAACATCTCCATGGGCTGGAGAATATGCGGATGATGGCCTATGATGGCATCAACGCCGGCCTCTAAAGCCACTTCAGCGGCCTTAACTTGCGCCGCGCTGGGCTGGGCTTTATATTCCGGACCCCAGTGATAGCTGGCAATGATATATTCAGCACCGGCATCACGCAGGGCTTGTACATCTTCTGCAACGCCAGCATCGGTGGTTAAGGGCACATGCACTATATTCGCTTGAGAAGCCTTTACAGGCACGTTGCTACCATAAGTGCGGTTAATGAAGCCAATTTTAACTCCTTGTACTTCCATGATGGGGAGTTGCAATTGATCCTTGGTAACGCCAATGCCAGCGGTGGCAAAACCTTGAGATTGTAAATACTCTCTGGTGCGATGACCGGCTTTTATGCCGCGATCTAGGATGTGGTTATTGGCAAGGAAGAGCAAGTTAAAGTTGGCATCTTTCAAGGCCGCAGGAAGAGAATCGGGGCTGTTAAAATTGGGATACCCATAATAAGGGCTATGACCGGAAACCACCGTTTCAAAATTGCCTGCCACTATATCTCCCTGTAAAAGATGTTTTACATGGGCAAATTGTGGGCGAAAATTATAAGGCTCTTCAGCAGTGCCATGCTTTTTAGCAATGTCTAATTGCGTTTTGTGTACCATGATGTCCCCTACAAAAACAAGGCGAATATGTTTAGGCATGGGCTTTGGGGGCTCGGGAATTTCTGCCACAGCGACCTCACTATTGGCCACAGAGACACTTTGTTTTTCTGGGGAACACGCCGCCAGCAACAAAAAACACGGAACTAAAAGATAGTGAAGAAAAGAGCTTTTTTTATGACGCATAGTATTTCCTTTCAATTTTTTCTGTGCAATTTACGGTAGATAATAGTTAAAATTCTTTCTAGTGTAATAAAGCCCTGTGTCATGATAACACAAGGCTTTATTACATATTTGTTAATCATCGCCCACTTTCAGTGCGGCTAAGAAAGCCTCTTGCGGTAATTCCACATTACCCATACGTTTCATGCGCTTTTTACCTTCTTTTTGTTTTTCCAGCAATTTGCGCTTACGAGAAATGTCACCACCGTAACATTTTGCCGTTACGTTTTTACGGAAAGCGGAAACCGTTTCACGCGCGATAACTTTTTGCCCAATGGCGGCTTGAATGGCCACTTCAAAGAGCTGGCGGGGTATGGTGCGCTTAAGTTTTAATGCCAAGGCGCGGCCATAATGATAGGCTTTGTCTTTATGTACAATGACTGCCAAGGCATCCACGGGTTCGCCGTTGAGCATAATATCAAGACGTACCAAGTTGGCGGGGCGGTAGTCTAAAAATTCATAATCCATGGAGGCATAGCCCTTGGTGGTGGATTTTAAGCGGTCAAAAAAGTCAAACACTATTTCAGCAAAAGGCAGTTCATAGGTAATAACTACGCGGTTGGCAGCAAGATAGTGCAAGTTTTTTTGTACACCGCGCTTTTCTTCGCACAGTTTAAACACATTACCCACATAATCATTGGGTACGTGAATATCCATTTTTACCAAGGGTTCCAATAAGGTTTCAATCTTACTGGCATCGGGCAATTTGGAAGGGTTATCAATGTCAAGATGTGTACCGTCGGCGGTGACAACCTTATAAATAACGGAAGGTGCTGTGGCTATAAGTGCCACTTCAAATTCACGTTCAATACGCTCTTGAATGATTTCCATATGTAACAGACCAAGGAAACCACAGCGATAGCCAAAACCCAGAGCTTGGGAAGTTTCAGGCTCATAGGAGAAAGCCGCATCGTTAAGCTGTAATTTTTCCAAAGCTGTTTTTAATGTTTCGTAATCATCGGAATCGGAAGGATAGAGCCCGCAAAAAACCATGGGCTGCACTTCTTTAAAGCCTTCCACAGGCTCTTCAGCGGGGTTATTAATGAGCGTTATGGTGTCGCCCACTTTGGCATCGCCAAGTTCCTTAATACTGCCGCATAAAAAGCCCACTTCGCCGGCGCTGAGCACGGGCATATCTGTGGGTTCAGGAGAAAATACCCCTAGACGCAATACTTCATATTCCTTACCGGTAGCCATAAGACGTATGCGATCATTTTTCTTAATGGTGCCGTCCATAATACGGAAAAGCACCACCACCCCTTGATAGCTATCGTACCAAGAGTCAAAGATAAGCGCTTTGAGCGGGGCGTCAGGGTCGCCGGTGGGGGCAGGGAGCCTTTGTACAAGGGCTTCCAACACTTCTGCCACACCTTCGCCGGTTTTGGCAGATACAGGTAAAGCGTCGGTGCAATCAAGGCCAATGGCCTCTTCAATTTCCTCGCGTACACGATCCACATCGGAGCTGGGTAAATCAATTTTATTCAGTACGGGAATGACTTCATGGTCATGGTCTAGCGCTAAATACACGTTGGCCAGTGTTTGGGCTTCCACACCTTGCGTGGCGTCCACAACCAAAAGTGCGCCGTCACAGGCCGCCAAGGAGCGCGATACTTCATAGTTAAAGTCCACGTGCCCTGGGGTGTCAATGAGGTTAAGAATGTATTCTTCCCCATTTTTAGAAGTGAAGGGGATACGCACCGTTTGGGCTTTAATGGTAATGCCGCGTTCGCGTTCCAGATCCATTTTATCTAAATATTGATCTTTCTTTTCCCTATCGGAAACAAGCTCCGTTATTTCTAAAATACGGTCAGCCAAGGTAGATTTACCGTGGTCAATGTGTGCAATGATGGAAAAATTGCGTATATGCTCTAATTTGGACATACTGTACCTATGCTATAATATAATGTGTAACTTTGAAACTTACCTCAAAAGGTGTCAAATGTCCAAGCCTCATTTGGCACCTTTCTCATAAATTATACCGTAATTTATAAAAAATATGCGCAGAGCATGGGCTTAGGCTAGCTAAAGTACTTTAGCAGATGCGCAAGTGATTACGTACGCGTATGTGCCTGTCAAGGTTTTATATTTACAAAGAAAAAGTTGTCTGTTACTGC
>CAYJNA010000060.1:0-15163 GCA_964371225.1 uncultured Desulfovibrionaceae bacterium | reverse complement strand
TTCAACAGTGATAACGCCTTCTTTACCTACTCTGTCCATAGCTTCAGCAATGATGGTACCAATGGTAGCATCAGAGTTAGCAGAAATGGTACCTACTTGAGCAATTTCTTTTTGGTCACGTGTAGGCTTAGCAAGGTTGGCAAGTTCAGCCACAAGAGCGTCTACACCTTTGTCAATGCCGCGCTTAATGGCCATAGGATTACGACCAGCAGCCACAAGCTTTACACCTTCACGGTAGATAGCTTGAGCTAAAACGGTGGCTGTGGTGGTACCGTCGCCGGCAACGTCAGAAGTTTTGGAAGCAACTTCCTTAACCATTTGAGCGCCCATGTTTTCAAACTTGTCTTCAAGTTCAATTTCTTTAGCAACAGTTACACCGTCTTTGGTGATAACAGGAGCACCAAAGCTCTTTTCAATAACAACGTTACGACCTTTAGGGCCAAGTGTCACTTTAACAGCGTTAGCAAGCTTATCTACACCACGGGAAAGTTTCTCGCGGGCTTTAACATCAAATAAAATTTCTTTAGCGGACATTTCTTATTCTCCTAGGTAAATCTATATATAGTTAGGCAATTACTGCGAGGATATCATCTTCGCGCATTACCAAATATTCAGTGCCGTCAATTTTAACTTCAGTACCAGCATATTTGTTGAAAAGAACTGCGTCGCCAACTTTAACTTCCATGGCTATACGCTTGCCGTCTTCAGCAACTTTACCGGGGCCAGCAGCAACAATTTCACCTTTAGAAGGCTTTTCTTTGGCTGTATCAGGGATGTAAAGACCACCAGCGGTCTTTTCTTCGCTTTCAAGACGCTTTACAAGCACGCGATCGTTAAGGGGCTTCAGTGTCATAATTTCCTTTCCTCACAAAAAATGAATTTGGCAGCACGAAGAACAAGCAGGTTCCGCATACTGCGTAAAGTTTTGGTGTGTGCCGACCTAATGGCGGCGAACGAGTAGTAGTATAATCCTCATTAGAAAATTGAAAAGGGGGTAAAGCAAAAAAAAAGTGCTTTTTCTGGATTTATTTTTTTTTCTCTTTTAATTTTAGTATGTTTTAAAAAATAAAATATCAAAAAAAAATCTTTCTCTAAAGTCATGTAAAATGTAATTTCCGCAAACAAACTCAACAACTTGCCAAAGTATATTTGACTTAATTCAACTATTTAAGGTTGTTAGATATAAAAAATCTTTTTTATATAGCATTATATTAATAAGCAAAAGGTTGCCTATATATCCTCTTTTAGTCCTATTAAACTTTAAAAAAAATCTTTCAAAATATGTATACTGTAATTCATTTTCCTAATAAAAAAATCAAAAGTTTTTTATTGTTTGACTAATGCGTCATTATTGATTATTAATGAGCAAGAAAACAAAGGAGAAGTCATGATTGACAAAACAGAACTTTTACGAATGATTATGGAAACAAACCCTGGGCAAAACCCAGCTTTTATTCTTGAGCAATACAACTCTTATCTAAAAGGCCTCACAACCATTCATGGAGAAAATTTTGCTCCTGCTGGTGCTTTATGCGGTGAAGGTCAAGACTGTGCCCAAGAAGAAAAAGTTGAAGAAAAGCCTACAAAAGCCTCACTTACCTGCGGTTACACCAAGCGCAAACTCATGGTTAAGCCTGAAGAAGCTATCACCAGAGACAAAATCACGTGTTGCATCTGCGGTAAAGAAGGTCAAACCTTAACGGAACGTCACCTTGCTACACATAATGGCCTCTCTCGCGAAGGCTACTTAAAGCTTTGTGGCTATCCCGCAACACAAGCTCTTATGTCCGAAAGACATCTTGCTCGCATGAAATCTAATGTCTTAAAAGCTCAAGAAGCTCGTAAGGCTAAAAAGAAGAAAACAGATTAATAAAAACACAACTCGCAAAAAAGCTCCCTTGCTTCAACTCGGGAGCTTTTTTATTGCCAAAATACATCAACACAAATATTTTATATACGTTTTTTACTGGGAGCTATTAGTAAAAAATATGCCTTTAAAAAAATATAAAACGCATCTTTCTTTATTATAAGCTTTTTTTACAGCATTTATAAAATTTTAAAACTTTTTTGCCACATTGGCAGCTTCCATCAAACGATTTTGAATATAATCACGCATGCTCACATCATCTTCTTCAAGATTTAAACAAAGCGCATTCAGTCCCATAAGTCCGCTGGGTACAAAATCACCCAACTCTTTACTGTCTTGAACCATATCTGCATAAAAACAGACAGAAAGCCAACGCTCTTCAGCAATATCATCTACAACGTCTATAAGTACAAAAAGCGGTCTATCCTTTTGCAGAGAATGCCTTGCGCGCAAAGAATAGCTAATTCCTGGCCTTTGTTTAAAGTCCAGTTCCATATTTTCTGCTTTAAGCCAATCATAAAAGCCAACAAAAGCTTCTTTGGCATTAAGAGGGTCCACTTTCCAATCTTGCAACCATGTATCAATCTGTGTGTACATTTGTTCTTGAGTCATATTACTCTCCTCTTATGTAAAATAGTTGGTAGTAAGAAAACAGTTTTTTCAAATGTCGACTAACAAAATTACACTGAAAGGCATTTTGCACTACGTAAAATAAACCTGAATATACTTCTGCCACTCCAAAACAATATATAGAAAATGCGAAGAACGCGTTCTTCAGCATAGCCTAAAATAAACAAAGGGAGAAACTCTACGCAGAGCCCTCCCCCATTTGTACACCTTAGATATTTATTACACAAGGTATTTTGTTACAAGATGTCGTGCTTTATACTTAGTCTCTAAAAGGAGACATGTCTCTTAGTCTTTTCACAATGGGCGGCATTTCTTTAATAACATATTGTACTTCTTCTTCCGTAGTATAACGTGAAAGAGAAAAACGAATGGAGCCATGCGCGTAGGTAAAGGGAATACCCATAGAACGCAATACATGTGAAGGTTCCAGACTGCCAGATGTGCATGCTGAGCCGGAACTTGCACAAATACCAAGTCTATCAAGCATAAGCAAAATAGCTTCGCCTTCAATATTTTTGAAAGCAATACTTGAAGTATTAGGCAAACGGTTTTCAGTATCTCCGTTAACAACGCTATCTGGTATAACTTGTGTTAAACCATTTTCTAGCATATCGCGCAAACGAACAAGCTCTTTGTTTTCAGCAACCATATGTTCTTTAGCCATTTGTGCGGCTTTTCCAAGAGCTATAAAATACGGTACATTTTCCGTACCGGCGCGGCGTCCACGTTCTTGATGTCCACCACGCAAGAAGGGGCGAAAACGCGTTCCCTTACGAATATACAAAGCCCCAATACCCTTGGGCGCATGTAATTTATGCCCAGAAAGAGCCAAGTAATCCACAGGCATGGTGGCCATATTCATATCCACTTTACCCACTGCTTGCACAGCATCGGTGTGAAAAACAACATTTTTTTCTTTTGCCATTTCTGCCATTTGTTGAATGGGGTACACATTACCCACTTCATTATTGGCAAACATAATGGAGGCTATGGCTGTATCTTTGCGTAAGGCAGCAGCATACATATCTAAATCGATACGACCTTTAAAATCCACTGGAATATAGGTCACTTCATAACCATTATGTTCCAAGTGCTGCGCAAGGTTTAATACCGCAGGATGCTCCACCTTGGTGGTGATAATATGCTTTTTTTGAGGTTGGCTTTGTAAAGCCGACATGATGGCGGTATTATCACTTTCTGAGCCACAAGAGGTAAATAAAATTTCCTCTGGTTGCGCACCAATGAGCGCTGCAAGATGCTCTCTAGCTTCTTTAACAGCCATTCCTACTTGTCCACCAAAGGTATGCATACTAGATGGATTGCCATAAAACTCACTTAAGTATGGCATCATGGCTTCTAAAACTTCAGGAGCAACACGCGTGGTAGCATTATTATCAAGGTATACCGTTTTCATATTATGCCTCTTCTACAGTGATAGTAGTATCCACATGCTCTTGCAAAGTTTTTTCTACTAAATTCTTAATGGTCACTTGGCTGGAACGGCATTGGGCACAGCGTCCGCGCAAAGTTACAAAAACTTTAGAGCCTTCTACGTCCACAAGGTCAATATCGCCACCATCCAGCATAAGCTTTGGACGAATTTCTTCATCGATGATTTTAACAATAAGTTGCATACGTTGAATATTACTCATGCGAGGTGCAGCAACAGGCTTAATTTCTTCAAGCTTTGGTTTACCTAATTCTTCAGCAAGAATAATTTCAATTTGCTCAAGACAATCACCGCAAGCACCGCCGGCCTTGGTATAATGCGTCACTTCTTCTGTGGTTTTAAGACCATTTTCACGTATGGCACGCTGAATTTGCGCATCGGTAATACCAAAGCACTTGCAAATAAGCTTACCTTCTTCATGTGCATGTGGCACTGAAGGTTCACCGCGATAATGACGAATAGCAGCTTCCAATGCTTCTTGTCCCATTACCGAACAATGCATTTTTTCCTTGGGTAAACCGCCTAACTTATCTGCAATATCTTTATTGGTAAGCGCAAGAGCTTCTTCAATGCTTAATCCTTTTACCATTTCTGTAAGCACAGAACTAGAAGCAATGGCAGAGGCACAACCAAAAGTTTGAAAGCTCGCATCAACGATACGATCTTCTTCAATCTTCAAGAAGAGCTTTAAAGCATCACCGCAAGCAAGACTGCCCACTTCTCCAATGGCATTGGCACCTTCTAAAGCCCCCACATTTTGTGGATTTATAAAGTGCTCTTGAACTTTATCTGTATATTCCCACATGATTTCCTCCGAATATATCCTTTAAACACAAGGCCACATAAGAAAACTTCACTTAGCTGTCTATATATAAAACAGCTAAGTAAAGCAAAAAAACAGCCTATTATTCTATATTAAAGTAAAGTTACAAAAGAATTTAATCTTCTTTTGCGCATTTTTCACCGATTCCATACGTCACCATGAAATCGTGTAATGTCATCCCTCTTAAAAAGCCTCTCACATGTGTATCTAAGTCTTGCCAAAAGCATCGCGTAGTACACACATCATAACGGATACAAGACTGAGAAGACCCGCTAATGCATGACACAGGTGAAATGTCCCCTTCAAGATGGGTGAAAATATCTTCTAAAGTAATCTCTTTTGGGCTTTTGGCAAGAGCATACCCTCCAGCAGCACCGCGTACTGAGTCCATAATTCCAAGAGGCTTTAGTGAACGAACAATTTGTTCTAAGTACCCTGCTGAAATATTTTCTTCGCGCGCCAATTCTTTTAATTGTACCAACTGCCCTGTGGGACAGGTTGCTAGGTGAATAAGAAAACGTAAACCATAGCGGGTACGTGTTGAAAACTTCATCTTTCCTCCAGCTAGTTCAAACTCAAATCCTTTGCATTATACACCAGCTAGATACTGAAATATAAAAGATACATAAGGCATTTGTCATTGATCTAAAAAACAATTTTAAACACTAATCATCCTTAGTGCGCCAAATCTGAGCTCCGACTGCACGAAGCTTACTTTCAATATGCTCATAGCCCCTATCAAGATGATAGATGCGTTGAATGCGAGTTTTTCCTTGTGCAGCAAGGCCAGCGAGGACAAAAGCAGCACTTGCACGTAAGTCTGAAGCCATAACAGGAGCACCCTTAAGCCCCTGAACACCGCGAACAGTAGCCGTGCGCCCCGAAATTGTTATATCTGCGCCCATGCGTACCAATTCAGGTACATGCATAAAGCGATTTTCAAAAATACTTTCTTCTACAATGGAATTGCCATGAGAAACAGCCATGAGAGCCATAAGTTGTGCTTGCATATCTGTGGGAAAACCAGGGTAGGGCTGTGTTCGAATATCAATACCCTTTAAAGAACAAGCGCCTTCAGGGCAAAAAGCACGCACGCCTTGTTCTTGGCGTTCAAAACACATACCCATGGCCTGCATTTTATCCATAACAACCGTAAGAGCCTCATCTGGACAATGCTTTACAAAAAGATCACCACCCGTAATACCTGCGGCCACTAAAAAAGTTCCTGCTTCAATGCGATCAGGCATAATAGAATATGTTACGCCCTCTAATTTACTTACGCCCTGAATACGTATGGAACTTGTTCCGGCACCTTCAATACGCGCCCCACAAGCCATTAAATAGTTGGCAAGATCTACAATTTCTGGTTCACGTGCAGCATTTTCTAAGGTGGTTTCCCCTTCAGCAAGGCATGCAGCCATGAGTAAATTTTCTGTACCACCCACAGTGACCATATCAAAACTAATATGTGCCCCTGTTAATTTTTTACATTTCCCAATAACATACCCATCTTCCAGCTCAAAACTAGCCCCCATTTTTTCTAGGGCTTTAAGGTGCTGATCCACAGGGCGTGCTCCAATGGCACACCCACCAGGCAATGCTACTTTAGCCTCACCTATACGAGCGAGCAAAGGGCCAAGACATAAAATAGAGGCACGCATGGTTTTAACAAGATCATAAGGCGCTTCAGGATGTAAAGTGGCAGGAGTTACACGTGTTGTGCCTGCATCAAAATGTGCGTCACAGCCTAAAATCTTCAAGAGTTTAACGGTAGTGTGTATATCTCGTAGATTGGGTACATTGTAAAATGTGGTAGGACTTTCTGTTAAAATAGAAGCAAAGAGAATAGGTAATGCTGCATTTTTGGAGCCACTAACAACTATCTCCCCTTTCAAGGGCATGCCACCCTCTACAATCAAACTCTCCATGAAAAAACTCCAAGCAATGTATTTATAGTATATACTATCATTATTTCTTCAAAAAATCCATAGTTTTTCACTGTAATTTCTCTTTTACATTAAGCGTATTAATTCAAATGGCTACAAAAAATTGGGATATTTTTATGGAAATATAAAATATTTTTAAAAAAATTTACAATATTAAATAGATAGAAAGAAATATAAAAATTATAAAAAAAAAGTAAAAAAAAAGCTTGCCAAAAGAGCACACAATCTGTAGAACTCTTCTTCGACGGCGGATGTAGCTCAGTTGGTAGAGCACCTGGTTGTGGCCTAGGTGGCCGTGGGTTCAAACCCCATCATTCGCCCCACAAATTTTGCCCTGTATGCGTACAGGGCTTTTTTTGTATTTAACAGCAAATTAAACTTGTCACTCCCCTCAAAATTCCCTATGTATGTAGAAGACTTTTGCTTGTGCATAAGAAACACTTCTTAGATACTTTTAGCTTATATTGCGGATGAAAAATGAACTGGCAAGAACATAAATGGCAAAGTTTACAAGAGGCACAATGTATTGTTGTTAAAGTAGGCTCTGCTGTACTTACCAATGCCCATGGTTTAGATGTGCCTGTATTGCAAAACCTTGTGGCACAACTGGCCTTTATTCGAGCTCTACCCACTTCTAAAGTACAAGAAAGGAAAATTGTTCTTGTTTCATCTGGCGCTGTGGCGGCGGGACGGGCTGCGTTACGTCAATGTTGCACGCAAGGTGCCCATACAGAGATTTCTGGCCTTGCAGCCAAGCAAGCAGCTGCAGCCGTGGGGCAAAGCCGTCTTATGCAACAATACGACACAGCCTTTGCTCACCATGGCCTTGGCACAGCACAAGTGTTACTCACGCGAGATGATTTGCGCTCACGCCAACGTTTTTTAAATGCACGTAATACCTTTGCAGAGCTTTTAGCTTGGGGCGTGGTGCCTGTTGTTAATGAAAATGACACCATATCAGTACAAGAACTAAAATTTGGTGACAATGACTGCCTTTCAAGCCTCCTCGTCAATTTAGTAGGGGCAGACCTTTTCATCAACATTACCTCTGCTTCAGGCGTGCTTGATAAAAACCCTGATAAACATAACGATGCATGCATCATGCCTTGTATAGAAAGTGTGCATGGGCTTGACCTTAATGACCTTTGTGGCGGAAAAACCTCCGTAGGTACTGGCGGTATGTATTCTAAATTATTGGCAGCACGCCGCGTGGCACAGCTGGGTGTACCTACGCTCATCCTGTCAGGGCGTGAGCATGATATAGTGCGCCGTGTTTTTACAGAAGATGTGGCAGAAAATAAACATCGCGGTACATGGGTATGTGCAGACACACATAGCATTTCACGCCGCAAATTTTGGCTTGCCTATCAATCTGAGCCATCAGGCACATTGTTTGTGGATGCTGGTGCCGTCAATGCTTTGGAAAACAAAGGAAGCAGCCTTCTCCCTGGTGGTATTAGCGCTGTGGATGGTAATTTTCAACAAGGCAGTCTTGTACGCATAGTTTCACAACATCAAGAGCAACGCAGTGTAGGTGTGGGGCTTTCCAACTACTCGGCTGCGGAAATTAAACGTATTATGGGCTTAAAGCGTCATGAAGTGGCCGCTGTTTTAGGCAATGCGCATTATCAGGAAGTCATTCATCGCGATAATCTCTTACTTGACGCCGCCATTTAAAAAGGAATTTTCACATGCAAAATATCGAAGCATACATACAAGACATAGGCAAACAAGCTAAAGCCGCTGGGCGTAAACTCATGGGAGCCAGCCCAGAGCAAAAAATAGCCACGCTTACACATCTTGCGCACCTTTTAGATACGCAGCGTCATGTTATTCTAAAAGCCAATACCAAGGATATGGAAGCTGCTCAAGCTAAAGGCATGGACGACGCTCGCCTTGACCGCTTACGCCTCACAGAAGCCATCATTGATGATATGGTGGGCGCATGCCGTCATGTGGCACAACTACCTGACCCTGTGGGCGCCATGACCACGCAATGGCAAAGACCTAATGGAATTTTAGTAGGTAAAATGCGCATCCCCCTTGGTGTGGTGGCCATGATTTATGAAGCGCGCCCCAATGTCACCATTGACGCCGCCATCCTTTGCCTCAAAGCCGGTAATGCTGTTATCTTACGCGGTGGCTCAGAGGCTTTAAACTCCAACCTTACTTTGGCTTCTTTCTTACATCAAGCTTTAGAAAAAGCGGGGCTTCCCCAACATGCTGCTCAAATTTTAGAAACCACAGACAGAGCCGCCGTACCCTTACTTTGTAAATTAGATGCTTACATTGATGTTATCATCCCTCGTGGCGGAGAAACGCTGGTACGTGCAGTGGCGCAAGAAGCCACCATGCCCGTGCTTAAGCATTATATGGGTGTTTGCCATGCCTATATTGATGCCGATGCAGACATAGAGCAAGCATTAGAAATTATATACAATGGCAAAGTACAACGCCCCGGTGTTTGTAATGCTCTGGAATGTGTTCTTATTCATGCTGATAAAGCCAGCGCCCTCCTCCCTCTCATGGCAGAAAAACTTGGCGCAGCCGGCGTAGAATTTCGCGCATGCACGCAATCATTCCCTCTTTTAGGCACCACTGCTGTGAAACAGGAACCTAGCGATTTGGGACAAGAATTTCATGCCCTCATACTTGCCGTATGTATTGTGCCCTCTTTAGATGCAGCTTTAGATCATATTGCGCAATATGGCTCTCAACATACTGAAATTATTTGTACCAACAATCATGCGCATGCCATGCGTTTTATGCGTGAAGTGGACGCCTCCATGACGGCAGTTAATGCTTCCACGCGCTTTAATGATGGCGGGCAATTGGGTCTTGGGGCAGAAATAGGTATTTCCACATCAAAGCTACACTCTTACGGCCCCATGGGTGTGGAAGAGCTTACCACTACAAAATTTGTGGTTTTTGGTACGGGGCAGGTGCGCGCTTAAAAGCCATGCTAAAATATTCTTTTATCATTCCCAGTCGTGGAGACAGACCCCTTGCTCTTGGAAACGCCCTTGATGGTATTATGGAGTCTGTAAGCCATGCACATATGCCTTCAGAGCATATGGAGATATTGGTGGGTTTTGACGGGGTGCGTGGTGAACGAGTGCGCCAGCACCCTTGTATACGTTATTTTGATTTACCCCCAAATAACGATTACGGCAATGCTCTACGCCACGCCCTATTAAAAGCTTCACGCGGGCAACGCGTTATATTTCATGATGATGATAATAGACTCACTGCGCAAGCATGCAGTATTTATGAAACTCATAATGATGTGGAAATGCTTATTGCACGCATTGATGTATCCCTTGCGCATAAAATCCCGTATATTCCCTTAGAAGAGCAAGATAAGCCACTGGTACGCCCTTGCAATATTGACCCACTATGTTTGTGCCTGAGTCGTGAGCTTGTAATCACACGTTGTGGGGGCTGGAAGGGGCATAAGTATGAAGCAGATTACGAAAATATGTTTCGTTACTTTCGCCGCGCGCGCAGTTTTCGCGCTGTACATGATGTGGTGGGTATTTATGACGCAGGTCGCGGCATGGACGACAGCGCATTGAACTTTAGACAAAAAGCTTTAGTATAAAAAAACTACAACTACATGTAACTAGTTATAATTTTTTAATTAAGCATTCATTGCTTATTCTTTTTTTCCACAGCACCGGGGTGAGCAGTGTCGTACACCTGCATAAGATGTTCTAAAGTCAAAGAAGTGTAACGCTGTGTTGTGCTTAAACGACTATGTCCAAGCAATTCTTGCACAGTGCGTAAATCTGCTCCAGCTTCCAATAAATGCGTAGCAAAACTATGTCGTAAACTATGTGGAGATATGGTAACATCAAGGCCGGCTTTTTGACATAACTCTTTCATGCTACGTGCAGCCTGACGTCTGTCCAGTCGTGCGCCGCGCGCGCCCACAAAAACGGCTCTTTCTTGAGGTAGCGCCACTTGAGCACGAACATCAAGCCAAGCTTGTAAGGCGTTTTTAGATACTTCAGTGAGAGGGCACAGCCTTTCTTTACTGCCCTTGCCCAATACCCGAATAAAACCTAAACGTAAGTCTAGGTGCAATACATCCATATCTAAGGCTTCTGAAATGCGTAAACCAGAACCATACAGCACTTCAGCCAGCGCAATATCCCTTTTATGCAAAGCCTGTTGCACTGGGTTTTCTATACAAGATTTTTGTGGTGTAGACGCACCTAAAAGCGCAAAAGTTTGATCCACATTAAGCAATTTAGGATGCTTTTGCTCTTGTTTAGGATTACGCATCCCTAGTGTAGGATTTACCTCAATGAGGCGCATACGTACAAGGTAGACAAAAAAAGCTCTAATGGACGCAAGTTTACGTGCCATAGAGCTTTTCGCTAAATTTTTTTTATGTAAATGCGCTACAAATTTTCGCACATGATTTTTATCAAGACGACGAACATCGTCTGTATTGACATCATGGCTTTGTAAAAATGAGAAAAATTGTTCTAAGTCAGCGCTATACGCTGCCAAGGTTGCTTTGGAATAGCCTTTTTGTACTTCAAGCCAAGCAAGGAAAGCCTGTACGTGCAACATAAAAAAACTTAATCAATACGTCTGTCAAACATGTATACAGAGCCATCCTGCGCTTTACACAGTTTTTTTATCTGCCCCACAGCTTGAGAAACTTCTCCATAATGTGTAAATCTGGCATTTGTATTCACTGTCACACTGATGGAAATACTCATGAAAGGAAAACGCTGCAAATTACCGGCTCTGTCCTTGGAAATGATACCCTGATTCGCTCTATCTTCTGCATCGTAAAAATTTGGAATAATTTCATCATAGGCTGCCACAAGACTTTGGCAAGTTTCTTCCATCACATCAGCAGGTAAAATAAAGAAGAAGTCATCGCCGCCAATATGCCCTAAAAATTTATATTCGGCAGTGGAATTCATAATGGTGGCCACTAATAAACGTGCTGTTACCAAAAGGGCTTCATCGCCACGTGAAAAACCGTATTTATCATTAAAGGCTTTAAAGTTATCAATATCAAGGTAAGCTGCAGCAAAGTTAGCTCTATCCATGATATACTTTTCTACCACTTGCATAATGGAAGCATTACCAGGTAAGCGCGTTAAGGGGTTAGCGTCCAAAGTGCAAGAAGAACGCTGTAAGGCAAGTTCTAAACGCGTGCGCATTTCGGTAGGCGTAGAAGGCAGAATAATAAAGTCATCCACATCAGAAAGTTTATTACGTAACTCAGCATTAAAGGATTCAAAGCCCATAAGCAACACTGTACATACTTGCCTATAGACATTTTCAGCCTTCACTAGCTGCACAAGTTCTGCACCGGTAAGATCACTACTTTCTTCACCACAAATAAGAATATGCGGTGGATCACTAAAAAGTCTTTCTAACAAAGCTTTACCACTGCTAAATACTTCCCAGTGAATATTTTCATTGGGCCACAGACTTTGTATAGTATCACAAAGCTCAGAATCTACTGAAAGTAAGTAAATATTAGGCTTTGCACCTATAAAAGATTTAAAATCGAAAGCTTCCATACTTTACCTACCAAAAACAGGGAATTGTGTTTGCTTTTGAAATTCTAAGCCCATCTTATCCACCAATTCACGCAAATCATTTTGATCAAGAGCAAGATGTTTAAGAACCATGGGGTTCATTTCAGAAACATTAACATCACCAGAGCTTCCCATCTCAAAAATACGTGTAAAAAAGTCACCCAAATGAACTACGGAAGCAAGTGTTTTATGATTTCCAGCTTTCATAGGGTCATGATGAAAAGTCATCCCCGCAGTAATTCCTACGGGAAGATTCCAATGCTGTGCCACCCAAGAATTTACACGCGTATGATCAAAACCAAGAATAAGTTTTTCTGCTTCAAAAGACGTAATATCTTCATTTTGTACCAAAGAAGTTATATCACGTAATGCCTCTGGAAGTTGAATGCTAATAATAACCTTGCCAAAGTCATGTAATAAACCGGCAAGAATAAATTCTTCCTCTTCTTTTATCTTCAGATGACGCGCCATAACTTTACAGGCTGAAGAGCATGCAAGCGAATGATCCCAAAGCCCCCGCATTTGCTTAGAGACAATTTCAAAAACCACTGTTGAAATAAGCAAACCATGTACGGCATTTACTCCGAGCAAAATAAGAGCATTATGTATGGACACAATACGACGCGGAAAACCATAGACTGGCGAATTGACAAGTTTAAGAACTTTAGCGCTCAAGCTTTGGTCTTGAGTAATAAGTTCAGCAACCTTAGCAAGATTAGTTCTATTTCCGTCCATCAGGTTGGAAATTTTCTGCAAGGCTATAGGCAAAGTGGGAATGCTCTTGGCTGCAAGAACTTTCCCCTTATAACTCGTTGTTAAATCATTCGCATTACTCATATTGCTCAATTATCCCCAAATTAAATACGCTCATGAAAGTGCTTTTTTAAAAAAGCTTCTATGGTTCTCATGAAAATACTTTGCTGTTGATTTCTAAAAAGATAAGTCATGCGCTCATAGCGTTGCAAAGCATCATAACTTTGAGGAGCTCCTGCAACGGGATTATCTAAAATTTGTAAAGTGTAAATTCCTAAAGTATTACACTGGGAAATTAGTTTTTCAGTCACAAGAGTACCAGCTTCGGCGATAATATCACCACCTGCATTACGTACTCTACAACCCAATTTCATTTCAGGTTTAACCTGTTCAATAGGAATATCTTGCATAACAATAACTTTTCTTTTTAGTCTAAAACGTGAAACAAATTTCAACACTGACATTACACAGTGTTACCATACAATATAATAAACATCTAGTAGCTATTTTGAAACAAAAAAAACATTTTTGTAAAAAAAAAATGACAACTAGCTGTATTGAATAAAATTATTTTTTTAATATATGTCATCAATAGACTAAATTTTACATTAGGCTTGCATTGCTCTGTAGCGTGCTCCGGGTACTTTTTGTACAAGCCCTGCCAATTCCATTTCTATAAGTAAAGCACTCACGTGCGCTATGGGTCGCTGTAAAAGCGTACATAAGGCATCCACATGATCCTCACCGCATTTATGTAGGTGCAATAAAAGCTTTTTTATATCACTTTGCTCTTCCGGTGAAAACTCTGCATACATATCCTGACATTGGTCTATACCAGAAGATGGCATAGTATCGGAAGGTGTTTTATATTCACAAGTTTTTTCCGGTGAGACGAGCTGTTTTTTTTGTTCTGTCTCTTGTTTTTCATTTTTGTCCGAACAAGCATTACACACATATTCTTGCAATTGCAAGGTTAGATCGCGCAAAATATCTTCGCCGTTAAAGACAGGTTTTGCACCTTGACGAATAAGTTCTTGGCACCCGCGAGAATTGGCTGCAGTGGCGGCTCCAGGAATGGCATACACCTCTCTATTTTGCTCTAAAGCTAAACGCGCGGTAATAAGGCTTCCACTGTGCAAGGTGCCTTCTACCACCAAAACCCCCAAGCTTAAACCACTGACAATGCGATTACGTATGGGAAAATTAAGCGACACAGGCCCTACTTTAGGGGCAAATTCACTAATAACCAAGCCATGTGTGCATAAATCATGATAAATATCCTCATTATTTTTCGGATAAATCATATCAATACCAGTGCCTAACACTGCAACACTTTTCCCTACATGTCCCAAAGCAGCCGCATGCGCAACGCGATCTATGCCTTGTGCCATGCCGGAAACAACACTCACGCCTGCCATTGACAATTCACGTGCCACAGCTCCAGCCACTTGAACGCCTTCAGCGCTACAATGGCGAGAGCCCACAATGGCAAAACATGGGGATGAAAGAAGAGAAATATCTCCATGATAATAGAGAACAGAAGGAGCGTCTACCAATTGACGCAAAAGAGCGGGATAGGCCTCATGATGCCAAAGTAAGATATGCGCGCCGCAAAGCTGTGCATCTTGCCACTCTTGTAAAGCCGTAGTGCGCCATGCCCCGGCACTCATAAGGCGTGCTTTATCTTTACTGAGTCCTGCTTCAACCCAAAAATCTTTATTTTCAAGGGCAGCGTAGGCAGAGCCAAAACGCTGTAAGAGACGTGCAATAGAACGAGGGCCTATGCCTTGCGTATGTTTCAACGCAAGGCTGGCCCAAAATTGTGCGCGATCAGTAGCGCTTAATGCGTTCCAAGCGGTTTCATCCATTACAACTTTCTAGAACGAACGATTTTTGCTGCGTTGGATTTTGGAAAGTCCACAAGTAAAGCTCTGTACTGCGTTTGCGCATTGGCGGTATCACCAAGTTTTTGATAGGTAAGTCCGGCCTTTAACAAAGCATCAGAAGTTTTATGATGCTTTGGAAAGTTGGTTGTAACTTGTTTGAATGCAAACAAAGCATCTGTGTAATTTCCTTGAGAATAATAACTCTCCCCTATCCAGTAATGTGCATTGGGCACAAGGG
>CAYJNA010000059.1:0-15206 GCA_964371225.1 uncultured Desulfovibrionaceae bacterium | reverse complement strand
GGAGTGAGCGTGCCTTTTTAAAAACGAGTGGAAACACGTTTTTAAGCATCAACTATGATAATGTTTTTTTGCAGGAAGGAGGGGCTTTGCTGCCTCTTCTTCCTGCAATTTTTTTAGTCATGTTAAAAGGTATTTCTTCCCTTTTAAGACTCCTGCTCCATAAGACTTCACATACTATATTATGCACAAGTCGTATTTTTCGTAGTATTCACTGTGTGTGGAATGTTATATGTTTATGTAGGCATGTAGTGTAAGCTTTGCGAACATACGGCTAAACGCATTGACAGCCGTATGGAAAAATGTCACCAATGTGCATTGTTTTTGCCCTTTTTTATGAACAAAGAACTACCTTCAGGTGTGTTCTTTACGCTGTGAATGAAAGATACCACAGCAAAGCCATGGTATAGTGAGGTAAGGAATGCTTTATCCTGTGATTCTTTGCGGCGGTAGTGGTACGCGACTTTGGCCTTTATCTCGGGAGGGATGCCCCAAGCAATTTGTGGAATATTCCACACATGTCCCCACTTTTTTCGAGCAAACTTTTCAAAGAGTACAACATTTACAAAGAACTCATGAGCGTTCTATAGGCGCGCCCATTGTCATGTGTCATGAAGATCATCGCTTTTATGTGGCGGGAAGTTTGCAGAATATGCAAATGCTTGGTAGCCGTACGGCACGCATTATCTTAGAGCCGCAAGCACGTAATACCGCCCCTGCCATAGCCTTGGCTTGTCTTGAAGCCTTGGAGGGTGACGACGAAGCCATTGTGCTTATCTTACCTTCCGACCATATGCTTAAACCAGATACCGCGCTGGTGGCGGCGGTGGAAGCGGCATTACCAGCAGCAGAAAAAGGTTTTTTAGTAACTTTTGGCATTACGCCCGAAGGCCCTAATACAGGGTATGGCTATATAGAAAGCGGCGAACCCGTTGAAGTGGACGATGCAGCACTGCCTTTGCCATTAAATACAGTGTCGCGCGTGCGCAAATTTATTGAAAAACCTTCTTTGGCTGTGGCAACAGAAATGCTAGAGCAGGGCGGCTATTTATGGAATAGCGGCATGTTTTTATTTGGCGCGGCTTCCTATCTAACAGAGCTAGCCAAATATATGCCAGATATGGTGGATTTATGTCGTCATGCCTATGCACAGCGCAAATTAGATAAGGATTTTATCCGTCCTGATGCGCCTTCTTTTGCTTCTTGCGCAGCGCAGTCCATAGACTATGCTGTGATGGAACATACACAAAAAGCCGCAGTGGTGCCTTTACAAGTGCAATGGGATGATATGGGTTCTTGGGAATCCTTTTATAAGGTCAACGAATCACAAAAAGATACCTTGGGCAATGTTTTGTGTGGCGATGTGATTACCCTAAAAACACGCAATTCGTATGTCCATGCCGAAGGGCGTTTGGTGACAACCCTTGGTATAGAAGATGCCATTGTGGTGGAAACAGCCGATGCTGTACTGGTAGCGCAAAGGCAATACTCTCAAGATGTAAAGGCTTTAGCTTCCGCTCTCAAAGCTTCAGGACGCCAAGAAGCCTTATTCCACCGCAAGGTGGCACGCCCTTGGGGATATTACGAAAGCCTTGCCAGTGCAGAACGTTTTCAGGTGAAGCGTATTGTTGTAAATCCCGGTGCAGAATTATCCTCACAAATGCATTATCATAGGGCTGAACATTGGGTGGTGGTAAGTGGCACTGCTGAGGTGACCAAGGGCGATGAAGTTCTTTTACTGTCAGAAAATCAATCTGCGTACATTTCGCAAGGGGCTGTGCATAGGTTAAAAAATCCCGGTATCATTCCCTTGGTGCTTATTGAAATTCAGTCCGGATCATATCTTGGCGAAGACGATATTGTACGATTTAATGATCATTATGGTAGAATTACTTCTTAGGATAGAGTGTATATGGAAAAACAATCTCGTATTTATGTAGCCGGACACAGGGGACTTGTGGGTTCTGCTGTGGTACGCGCTTTGATAAGTGAAGGCTACACTTCAGTAATAACGCGTACCCGTGAAGAATTAGACCTTTGTGACAGTGCTGCGGTGGAGGCTTTTTATGCTGCAGAAAAACCGGAATATGTTTTTATTTGCGCAGCCAAAGTAGGTGGTATTCACGCCAATAATACCTACCCAGCTTCCTTTATTTATGAAAACTTGCAAATGCAAAATGCACTCATTCATAATGCTTGGAAATATGGCGTGACAAAATTGTTGTTTTTAGGTTCTTCTTGCATCTATCCCAAGGCATGCCCGCAGCCCATTCGCGAAGAATATTTGCTTTCCGGCCATTTAGAACCCACCAATAAAGCCTATGCCTTAGCTAAAATATCTGGCTTAGAAATGTGTGCTTCCTATCGCAAACAATACGGCTTTGATGCCATTTCAGTGATGCCCACCAATTTATATGGCCCAGGGGATAATTATCACCCTGAAAATGCCCATGTGATACCTGCCCTTATAGGGCGTTTTCATGCAGCCAAGATGGCGGGCGCACCCGATGTGTGGATTTGGGGCACAGGTACGCCGCGACGTGAATTTTTATATGTGGATGATTTGGCCGACGCTTGTCTTTTGCTTATGCGCAACTATAGCCAAAGTGAGCATATTAATGTGGGCTGTGGTGAAGATATTACCATATTGGAATTGGCGGAGCAGGTAGCCAAAGCCGTAGGGTATACGGGAAATATTGTATTAGACAGCACAAAGCCCGACGGAACCATGCGTAAAGTTTTGGATGTTTCCAAAATACACGCTTTAGGCTGGCAAGCTAAAATTTCTTTGGAAGAGGGTTTGCAACACGCGTATGAGGATTTCCTACAAGGGCATGTGAGACAATAAATCATGTGGAATTCATTGCTTATGCGCATGCTTTCGCCTATGGTCATTCTTTTGGTTGTGAGCGCGATTTTTTATACAGCCATGCAATATTATGCAGGACATGCTCTGGAAGGAAAGCCCACAATGGCGCTGATAGAGAGAGTTATGGCTTTACGTATGTTCTTTAGTGGCATTTTCTGTATGCTTTTAGGCTATATGGGCGTAAAACTCACAGGGCATGTGTGGCCCGCCATGGTGGCACATAGTGTGGTGGTTATAGGGCTTTTATTAATAGATATACCCTTGGAGCAGATGGTACAAAATTGGGAAATTACGCTCCTTATTGTGGCGGGTGTGGCGGCACTGACCGGCGTAGCAGGGGGTATTTCATTAGGTATTTTTTGGTTACGCATGAAATACCCGCGCCGAAGACGTTCTTAATACGCACATCTTTTTTTATGGGCATATTTGCCATGCAAAAGCAGTAAAAGTACTAGGTTTTGCACCATAACACACTGTAGAAGACTTTTACAAAAGAGATAATTTCGTGAAAGTATGTATTTTCAGTAATCAAGCACGTTCTACCGCTCTTTTTTGGGGAACGCTCATTAAAATTATGAGCAGTATGGGCTATGAGGTGCTTATTATGGTACCTGAGGGAGCCCCTTTAAAAGATGTGCAGGATTTGCATGATTTGGGTGCAGGTATAGAAGTTCTTACCTACCCTTTAGAACGACGTGGCGTGCGCATTTTTCAAGAAATGCGTACCTTGCGAGTGCTCTATCAACTTTTACGTGATGAACAACCGCAAAAACTTTTTATTACCACCATTAAGCCCATCATTTACGGTGGGCTTTTATTACGCTTTATACTAGGCAAAGGGAAAAAAGGTTTTAAACCTGCGGCCTTTGCTTGTATTACCGGTCTTGGGTATGTGTATGAAGAAGAAAATTCTGCATGGAAAAAATTCTTTCGCCAAGGCATAAGTTTTTTATTTTCTCTGGCATTACAGCCTATGAAAAAGATTTTTTTTCAAAACGCTGAAGATATGGACTACTTTGTTTCTCAAGGTATTATTTCTTACGCGCAAAAAGAAAAATGTGTTCTTACGCAAGGTACCGGCGTGAACATACGCCAATTTCCATTTAAACCTTCCTATCCCAGCACGCCTACCTTCTTGTTAATGGCACGACTTCTGGAATCTAAGGGTATACATGACTTTGTGGTGGCGGCGCGCATTTTAAAGGGCACATATCCTGAAGCGCGCTTTCAGGTTTTGGGCCCTGAGGAAGAGGGCGTAGGCGCCATTACCCTAGAACAAATGCAAAGCTGGCATGAAGAGGGGAGCATTGAATACTTAGGTATGGCCAGCGATGTGCGCCCGCATATAGAGGCTGCCAGTGTTATGGTATTGCCCTCATGGCGTGAAGGAACGCCTTGCGCTATTTTGGAAGGTATGAGTATGGGACGCGCGGCAGTGGTCAGTGATGTGCCGGGGTGTCGCCAAGTGGTGCAAGAGGGGAGTAATGGTTTTTTAGTGCCGGTAAAGGATCCGCTAGCATTGGCGCAAGGCTTAGAGCGTTTTTTATTGGCACCGCACCTTATACCCTATATGGGTGCTAAAGGGCGAAAAAAGGCAGAGAAATATTTTAATGCTGAGCATGTGGCGCATTCATTAATGCAGCATATGGATATATAGTATTAATGCCCTGAGTGATCCATAACAGCATTAAGAGAAGCTGTGCTCACTGTCATAAGGCCGTTTTCAATGCGATGGCGCGTCAATGTCCACGCTTCTAAATCGATATAGTCAATCTTTCCTTGAGAATCCTTCTCTAAAAATGAACGCACTATGTGTAAAACCTCTTCCATATCCATATAAATACCTTCAAAGGCCATGCGTAGCATGTCATTTTCATAGGAAAGCATCTCTTCTGCTTCCATGTGCTCTGAAGGAGGAAAGTAAGGACGTAAAGCTTCAAGGCTTGCGGGAGCCACAGGCCATACATGTCCGTAAACTTTAATCAATACAGTATGCATTATTTTTGTTCCTCGTGGAGAGAGTTTTGCTGCGGAAGGCAAAGGGCACTTTTGCGTACGCTTTGTAAGCCTTCGCAATCTCCCAAAGCGCAGGCTCTTTCAAGGTCTTCACACATAAGGTCATATTCGTCTAATAGCAAATGGCTAACACCGCGCGCGCTGAGCCATGCGGCTTTGTGGGGTTGCTGGCTTAAAGCTGTGTTAAGATCACTGCGCGCGAGAGACGGCTGTTGTAAGCGCAAATACGCTAACCCGCGCATATAGAGGGCTTGGGCGCGTGTGTTTTGTAGCGCCAAAGCTTTATTAAGGCTTTCAATGGCTCTGAGCGGTAAATCCAATTGTAATTGCACTTCACCAAGCCCGACCCATAAGAGAGGTATTTTAGGTGCAAGAGCACAGGCTTGCAGTAAAGCTTTTTCTGCTTGATGCGGCTTGAGCCAATGGGTCTCATAGTCTTGCAGGGTGTCGTGGTAAAGCCATAAGGCGCCAAGATTTTGCCCTGCTTCACGGGCTAAGCCTGACAAAGTGGTTAAAGGCGTTGTCACGGTGTCTTTTTTTATGCCGGAAACTATAAGTAAGGCTTTTTCACCAAGTAAAGCATTTTTTTGCAGAAGAGAAAACCACTCAATATACATTTCCATGAAGGTGTTTTTGCGCAAAAGTTCTTGAAATACGGTGCTGAGGCGTAAATCACGCTGTTTTAAGCGCACATCGGCTGTAATATCACCTCCGTAAAGGGCGGCATGGGTCAAAATATGAAAGATGGGCTTATGAGCTGCTGCCACCAAGGCCATTTGTTCTAAGGTGTTTTGCTTTCCCAAAGAAAGAACTCTTTGTGAAGAGATTTTTTTATACTCTGTTTTCATGGCACGCATATAGGCCACAGATTTTATAATCTCTAGGGCATCTTCCTTGGTAATTCCCTTGGCATAGGACAGCGTGAGCTTGGTATGGGATTCATGAGCAGCATTGTTGGCGGCAAAGGATGTTGCTTGTAAGGGAGAGCAAGGAAGGTAGAGCAGTAAGGCAAGGAAGAAAGTTTTTAGAAGAAGAAATCGGCCATGAGTGTTTTTTTGTGCAAAAAATCCCCCATACGCACGCCGTAAAGGGAACGTATAGGGGAAAGTTCTATGATGATTTTGCGCACGCATAGAGGCGTTTATTATTGCACTCCGGTGAGGGCGGCCACTTTATCTGTGCCTGGGCGTAAAAGCTCTTGCACGGTGCTTTGTAAAAGACCTGTGGCTGTGCTTGTGGAGATAATGCCTGTTTCACTTTGACTGGCAGAGAGGTTTTCTTTTTCAATAACAGCACCAGTGCCGCGATGTATGGTTATTTCCACCTGCATGGAAGCGCGTAACTCTGCAACGGAAACTTCTGTTAATAAGGCTTCACGAATATTGCCTGTAACCACATAGGCAGGGGTACCGGCTTGCGCTTCAGACATGGAGTGCGCAAAGGATACTTGTAAACCTTTTTTACGTAAAGATTCTGCAAAAGAGCGACTTATCCACTCTGGTACGGAAGATGTTCCCACAAAGGTGGTATTATCTGTACGTGTGCCAAGGTGAGATTGGCTACGGCTATCAGTAAAAAGAACCACCGCTACGCGAGGGGCATTGGGCGCGGGTAAGATGCTAGCATTGTCAGCTGTATATGTTAAAGGCACAGTGTTACTGGGGCCACAAGCTACACAAACCAAAGCCATAATGGCTAAACCGCAGAGTTTAGCGAGGAAACTGCATTTCATAAAAACCTCCGAAATAAAGAAATAGACACAAATAAAGGTATAAATGTACGCGAGTTACAGCACCCTATGCTTGAACAATTTTACGCCCATAATTTTGTCTAGAGAATTTCTATAGTATATAGATTTTTTTCTTGCATGGCAATAGAAGGCTAAGGACAATTCCAGTGTGTATACAAAATGTTATTTTTTATTGTAATTTTAGCAGTAATTTTACAGTGCCTGTATTTTTACGAATGTAATTCTTTGTGCAAGGGGGGAAAATGTTTTCTAGACGCCTAGGGCTCTTATGTATAGAATGAGGCGCATATTGTACCATGATGTGTAAGGAGAACGTACATGCTTGACATAAAATCCATTCAAAAAAACCCAGATACATTACGCGCAGCATTGCAAGCGCGAAATTCAAAATTGCAAGTGGAAGAATTTTTAGCTCTTGATGGAGAGCGTCGCCGTCTTTTGCTGGAAGTGGAGCAACTTAAAAGTCAGCTTAATGCTGCTTCTGCGGAGATTGGTAAACGTAAAAAAGCCGGAGAAGATGCTTCAGAAAGTATAGCTGCCATGGGTGAGCTGTCGCAACGCATTAAATCTTTGGACGTGGAAACAGAAGCTGCCAAGGAAAAAGTGGAATCTTGGTTGCTAACTGTACCCAACATGCCCCATGAAAGTGTGCCTGTAGGGCAAGATGAAGCTGATAACCCTGAAGTGCATAGCTGGGGAACACCGCCAAGTTTTGATTTTACGCCCAAAGAGCATTGGGAACTTGGTACAGACCTTAAAGGGCTTGATTTTGAATGCGGTAGTAAGCTTGCCGGTTCGCGTTTTGTGGTATCCATGGGCTGGGCGGCGCAATTGGAAAGGGCTTTGGCGTCTTTTTTCTTAAACGAGCATGCAAAAAATGGCTATATTGAAGTGTCTCCTCCCCTTATGGTTAATCGTAAAACCATGACAGGCACAGGGCAATTGCCTAAATTTGAAGAAGATTTATTTCGTTTAGACGGCTGGGAATATTATCTTATTCCCACAGCGGAAGTGCCTTTAACCAATATTCATGCCGGTGAAGTGATGGATGAAGACATGTTGCCGCGTGGTTACTGTGCCCATACGCCGTGTTTTCGTTCTGAGGCCGGTTCTTACGGTAAGGACACCAAGGGGCTTATTCGTCAGCATCAATTTTATAAGGTGGAAATGGTGCGCTTTGCACATCCTGATGATTCGTATAATCAATTGGAGCATATGCGCACCCATGCCGAAAGCCTTTTAGAAAAGCTTGGTCTTGCGTACCGCACCATAGTGTTATGTACAGGCGATATGGGCTTTGGCGCCACAAAAACCTATGACTTGGAAGTGTGGTTACCGGGGCAAAATGCCTATCGTGAAATTTCTTCTTGCTCCAATTGTGGCGATTTCCAAGCGCGTCGTGCGGATATTCGTTTTCGTCCCAAAGGGGCAAAGCCGCAATTTGTGCATACGCTTAATGGCTCTGGTCTTGCTGTGGGGCGCGCTTTGGTGGCCGTGTTGGAAAATGGACAACAGGCGGATGGTTCTATAGTTTTACCTGATGTCTTGGTGCCTTATATGGGCGGTATGAAGGTCATTCGTAACTAGTTTTGACGATGCTTAAAAATCAGTGGAAACACGTTTTTAAACATCGACGAATGTATCTACTGCCCTTGCGGAAAAGTAGGTGCATAGAAAATATAAAAAAAAGGGGCATGATTTGCATCATGCCCCTTTTTTTTTAAAGAAAAACTATGCGTTGGCTGCTTTAAGCATTTCTTCCACCATGCAAAGGGAAGGTGTTGCTTCTGCATCAAGACCGCAAAGGCCGCGCACTGCTAGCATAAGCATGTCAAAATCAAGCGTCATTTCGCTGGTGCCATTTTGGATAATGCAATGGTCGCCGCGCACTGCAAGCTTGTAAGCATGGCGTGTACGTTCTGGGCCATTGCCGCGCACTATATAATATACCTGTTCTTTATTCTCAGTTACGTAAAGTTTTTGACGAGTCAAAGTGCCACTTTCTTCGTCGTACCAGGATGATTCTGCAAATAAACGGCCTTGAAAGCTAAGGTCTGCACCATTGTCGTGCTTAAGGCTGACTTTTTCCATGGACGGGGTAACGCTTTCTGTATGCATGCATGTTCTCCTGCAACAAATATAATTATAAATAATAGTTATTAATTTTTTATCTAGTAAGATATGAAACTATTTATGTTTTGATAATAAAGAACACTAGTTAAGTGTACTTTTCCTGAATACCAAAAGTATCATTGTACTATGTAATTTGTCAAGAAAGGGTAGGGAAAAATCTTAACTACTGTACAAAGTCCTTTAGCGGATATATGTATATTTTGTAATAAAATTGTGGTCTTGCTTTAATGGACGCTTTACATGGGGTGTTCTTTATATTATGAAGTAGAAGATTTTAACATGGAGGGGCTTATATGTCAGCGAATATTGCAGGAGCTCGTCAAGGCTTACGACAAGTGCAAAGCCATATCAAACAAGGTAATACTGCAGCTATAGTACAGGCTATGCAAAATGGTTTAGCCGTTATGCGTGGCAGCCTTATGAAATCCGAACGCACAGAATTCAACGAATTGATGCTTAATGCTGTGGAAGGTCTGAAAATGGACGCACTTATTAAGCAAGTTTTCCCCATGCCCATAACGTATACGCCGGGCAATGAAGCTCTGCTAGCTGATACTCTTAAAGAAATTCAAACAGGCTTGGCCGAACATGCCCACAAAGAAGCAGAAGAAGCCAGAAGAATTCGCGAAGAAAAGAAAAGGGCTACTTTTGAGCGTGGTAAGGAAGAGCTGAGTTCGGGGCAAGAGGCTAAGGCTAAGCATACTTTCCAAACGCTCAAGCGTGAATATCCTCAAGATGTAGAGCTTATGGGGAATATGGGGCAGGCTTTGTTGGAGTTTAAGCAATATGAAGAAGCTGTGGAATTTTTCTCAGAAGCTTTGGATTTGCGCGAAGACATGCTTCCTCTATACAATAGCATAGGCATTGCCCTACGTGCTCTTGGGCGCTTTGATACAGCCGAAACGTATTATTTGCGTGCTTCAAAATATTTGCGTACTGACCCAAATTTATATTTTAATATTGCACGTTTATATTTAGAGTGGCGCCGTCTGCCCAAAGCAAAACAAGCCGTTATGGTGGCTCTTAAGTTAGATCCTGAATTTGTGGAAGCGCAAAAGCTTTTACGTTATGTGGAGAAAAATATAGCCGAAAAAGAACAAGCAAAATAAAATTTTATTCTGTACTTCTACGTAAATATGTAGCGTAACACCGTGCCACGGGGGAATCTTGCGGCATGGAGTCAAGGTATTTACCGCTTAAAGGGTGCGGCGCTTCCAAGGAAACACGCTGTGCCTTTTGGGGTAAGGTTAATGCATGCAAGGGCTTTTTGTCTAAAGATAAACGTGCTTTAACGTCTATAAAATAGTCCGACCCCATGAAGGCATTGGCACGTTCTAACATTTCATGGTGCATATAGGAAATTTCTTGTATGCTCATGGCATCTTCGCCGCCCACCAAGAGCACGCGATTTTTACTCCCTAAAGGCCATGCAAGGGCGGTGATGTCTGCCCCCATGACCATTTCCCAATGTTGCCAAAGTTGTATGAGCAGCATTTGTTCAGGCTTGCCTATGCGCTTGAGAAAACGCTCTAAAGCTATACGAATATTTTCCGGCCTACGCCATACATGTTTTTTCATGCCTTTTCCCTACGCTATTTTACCCATGAAGGCAAAGGCTTAGTCTAGCCCATTTTCCTACGGCTTACACTGTTTTTGTGATGCCACAGCCACTGAGAAATGTTTTGCGCTTGTGCTTTTTAATTGGGCGTGATGTTTAAAATATCCAAAGCGGAAATTTCTTCTTCAGCCACCCGTGCCGCTTCAGCCATGATTTGCCCTTCATTGGCCTTCCACGAAGCCAATATTTGCTTCTTAAATTCTGCTCCAAAAGCTTTGAGTTGTTCATTGCACAATTTCTCAAGGCGTGATTCATCAAAGAGGCGTTTACGAATGAGGCCGGGCGTGGGCACATGCAGAACTTTATCCACCACCCATTTATTTAGGTTGAATACTTTCATAAGCACAAGACCGCTCACACCAATGACAGTGGCTGTGATGGGAGCACCGGAAGCTGCCAAGGCCGCAAGACCTGGCCCTGCCACCATGGTGGCCATTTCCGCAGCATTACGATCTTGACTCAAGGTGGATTTACCTAGATTCTCTCCCATGTTAGCCACAAAATTGTCCATAGCCACGGAAATCCATGTTTGTTCTAAGCGTTCTGGTACAATGGGTATGCCTTTTTCATGGAACCAATTTTTAAGTTCTTGCCGGCAGGCATCCACTATTTGCCGTCCCATGCGCACCATGGCTGCATCAAGTAATTGTTGTACTCTTACTTCTTCATCCACAAGGTTTTTTGCTATGCCGTCCATAAGCTTATTTAACGCGCCGCCATGTTCCCTATAGCGTCTAAATTCCGGCATAAGAATGACGTCACGTAAAAAATTACCCACATCTTGTAACAAAAGCTCTGAACCATTTTCTAAAATATGCTCAATGGCATGACGGCGAATGCGCTCATTCATGAAGGAAGCAAGCTCGTTTTTCAATGCTTGGCGTCCATCACGTAAATGTGCGGCAAGAATATCATACTGCGCCAAGCCTTTAGCTATGTCGGCATAGGGTTCATCACCCATGAGGATTTTAGTGTTCGCACCTAAGTTTTGGCGAATGACATCTAAAACAAAAGGCCACGCACTACTGCCACCGGTAAGTAATACTAAGGGCATATCTGCCAAGGGGGAGGCATGATCTGAACGTACAGTGTTTACTGTTTCTAAAAAACTATCTTCAAACCACGAGATAAGATCTACACGCTTTCCGGCCAGTAAGCCTTGCCCGCGTACGGAAAGGCCAGCACGGGAGCCATGTTCTTGTAAAGATAAAAGAAAATCTGCTGTGGGGCTGTAGTTACCGGCGCGTTCAAGAAATTCTCCCCAAGTAAGGTTTTCAATGTAGGCAGAGTTTTCTTGGGTTGTATTGCCATCAAAATATGACCAGCGTACGCGAACGGTGATGCTTTGGTCACGATTTTCTGCCATGGCAGTGGAAAATTCTTCCTTAGCGCGGCGACAAGCCACCCAGTGTACATAATATTCATTATTCTCATGGCGCAATTGTTGCTCTAGGTGGGGATTATGCTCGAGAAGAATTTGATAGAGTAAATCATCAAAAAGCCGTCCGCCATAAAGCATGTCTCCGTGACGCCCCACCACATCGGCACGGCGCAAATAGGCAAAGTCGCAGGTGCCACCACCAAAGTCCACTGTGAGTACTCCTTTGGCGGCTTGTGAAGGCGGTAAAGCTCCGGAAGCGATATAATGTAATAAAGCGCCCACCGGTTCGCGCAAGAATTGCGCATTATGCCAGCCGGTACTGTGTAAGCATTGACGCAACACTTGTTGGTAGTGGTTTTCTGCTTGTGATGGTATGCCCACTAAAATATGTTCAGGCTCAGGGGTATTGTCATCGTTTTTTTGCACATCTTCCAGCGTGGCAGGGGTGTTGAGCTCTTCCACGCGACCGTGTAAAAGGCGCAAAAAGTCCACCATCCAGCGTTTAGCATCGGCATTGACGGCTATGTCAGGTTTGAATTGGCTATGTAAAGAATAGCTTTGTCTTTCCTTATGGCTGGCTTCGCCAAATTCGTATTCCGCCGCGGAGCCAATGAGAAAAGGCTGATCGTCCTTATAGAGAATCAATGTGGGTATGGCACCGCCCAATGCCGGATTGTGCCAGCCTTGGGGCTTGATGACGCGCACCTTGTTTATGCTTTCATGGCAGGAAGCTATACAGGTATTGCTGGTGCCAAGATCCATGGCAACAATGGTTTTTTTGTTTTGCATATTAGCTCCTTACCTTACGAACTGTGCCCTTGCGTGCTAATAAGCCTTGTTCCATGAGTGGGGGCTCATCCACATAACAGGCATCGCCCACGGCAATATGTCCTAAGGGAGTGTAGCGTTCAGCCATATCTTCAGACCATACAAGCTTTCCTTGTTCGCGTGTGGCTTCAATGCCAAGGCGACGTAAGCGCTCTTCAAGCCACTGACCTCGCGCTTGGGGAAGTTCGCCTGCTAAAGAGTACAGCTCTATGCCTACTTTTTTCCACGCATCCTTGGTGGGATCATTTTTCAAATGTATATTTTCGTATAAGAGCGGTGCCACTAAGCTCGCTCCTGCCCACCATTGCTGTACAGCCATGTGAAGCTTTTCTGTAAAATCCACAGCGTCAAAAGAGAGAGGTCTTTTAAGTAAGAGGCTGAAAAGGAAAAAGAAAATTAGTATGCCATAGATATTACTTAATAAAGGCAAAACTTGCCCTGAGCTTATAAGTAGTCCAAATGCTTGTAATGCATGCATTAAGCCGGCTTTGGCACCAAAGAAATCTCGCGCTAAACTCAGTACCAATACAGTAATAAATGTCATGCTTATTACACGTTGAAAACGTTTCCATGTATAGGTTTTTCCCAAAAATGTTATGCGCCCCAAGGTCATGGCGGCCACTATATATTCTGATAGCCACACTATACCCATGGCACCCATGAGGCCACAAGCTAAACTAATGCCGTTGAGCATGTGCGGGCTGCTTGTGCTGGCATTTTGTAATGATGCTGCTTGTTCTTGTAAACCCATCCAGAGAAGGGCGTCTCCTGCATGTGTAAAGGCTTGCCCTAAAGCTAATCCTACCAATAGACCTAAGAGAGCTAAAAAAGCCATACGCCATGCGGAAAAGTGCGCAATTTTTCGTATGGGCGGCAAGAGTAATGGGGGTAAAGCTTCGCGCCATACATCTTCCATTTCCGCTTGAGAAAAAGGCGTCAAGGATTTTTCAGGGCTGTGTGCGCTGTCGACCTCAGTATATTCTTGCATAAGTTTTTGTACTAAGCGTTGGCGTGTGTCAAAAACACGCCCTTGCAAAAGACGCTCATCTGGCATGGGAGGCATATCTTGTAAGGCCAGCTCTACCACTTGTGAACTTACCAGCTCCAATGCTGCGCGCGGCGGAGCACTTTGTATCAGGGAGGGGGTGGGTGTTTTCATAAAATAAAACCTTTGCACAATGTTGTAATATAGAGCTACCCAAGAAAAATGTACATTTTCTGGAGGTTAAATATCCATGCGTAACTCTGTGAACCGTTTTTTTTATAAAAAAAAGCGGCTAGGGAAATACCATAACCGCTGGGTCTGAAAAAAATATTAAGAAACTACCTCTTCCGGATAAATACTTTCCATGCCGGCCTTAAAAGCGGCAAATTCTCCGGCTTTAATGGCTTCTCTAGCACGTCGCACCGTATCTAAAAAGTAGGTTAAATTATGTAAAGAGTTTAACCTAAAGGAAAGTAATTCTTTGCTAACATAAAGATGTCGTAGATATGAGCGGCTAAAGGTACGACAGGTATAACAATTACACTGTGGATCCAGAGGGGTATCGTCCTCGGCATACTCTTTTCGCTTAATATTTACCTTGCCCAGTGATGTGTACAAAGTGCCATTGCGGGCATTTCTTGTGGGCAGAACGCAGTCAAACATATCTACACCGGCGGCAATGCCATTGACTATATCTAGCGGTGTGCCCACGCCCATGAGGTAACGGGGCTTTTCTTGGGGTAAGAGGGGCGCTGTGTAATAAAGAAATTCCATAAGCATTTCTTTACTTTCGCCCACAGAGAGGCCACCAATGGCAAAACCGTCAAAGTCCATGCCGCAGAGCTCCTCCACAGAGCGTTGGCGTAAATCTTTATAAAAACCGCCTTGCGTAATGGCAAAAAGTAAATTTCCTGCTGTGCCTTGCGGGTAGGCTTCACGCGCACGCTTGGCCCAACGTGTGGTTAAAGCGAGAGATTTTTCCGTATAGCTGTATTCGGCACCGTAAGCCACACATTCATCCAGCACCATCATAATATCTGAGTTTAAATTGCGCTGAATTTTTATGACATTTTCCGGCGTGAAAAAATGTTTGGAGCCATCAATATGTGAACGAAACTCTACGCCTTCTTCGCTTATTTTGCGTAAGTCATTGAGGCTGAAGACCTGAAAACCGCCGCTATCGGTAAGTATGGGTTTGTCCCAAGCGTTAAAGCCGTGCAGGCCGCCGCGCCGCGCCACCAAATCATCACCGGGGCGTAGATATAAGTGATAGGTATTGCCAAGGATTATTTCCGCTTGCATGGCGTGTAAGTCATCGGGGGCAATGGCTTTTACGGAGCCTACGGTGCCTACAGGCATGAAAATGGGCGTGTTTATACTGCCGTGTGCCGTTTGTAAAACACCAGTACGTGCGTCGCCGTCTTGGGCTGTAATGGTAAATGTCTTATTCATGGGGGGAGTATACGAGGAATAAGGGTGATGTGCAAGAGGGCTCTGTGCGGGGGGAGCTGGGGGACTTTTTCATACTTTCTCCAAAATTCACTTTTTGCACGCTCACGGCATCATCACGCTAAAAATGGACGCACGTACTGAAGTACGTTCAGCCTTCATTTATAGCGCGCTTCTTTG
>CAYJNA010000058.1:0-15318 GCA_964371225.1 uncultured Desulfovibrionaceae bacterium | reverse complement strand
GTTCCATCACCGCTGTTCAGGCCGTATACGTACCTGCCGATGACTTGACTGACCCCGCACCTGCTACCACCTTCTCGCACCTTGACGGTACCTTGGTACTTTCTCGTCAAATTGCAGAACTTGGTATCTACCCTGCAGTGGATCCGCTTGACTCCAGCTCACGTATTCTTGACCCCAACGTGGTGGGTGAAGATCGCTACAGCGTGGCACGTCAAGTGCAGTCTGTGCTACAAAAGTACAAAGACTTACAAGACATCATTGCCATTTTGGGTATGGATGAGCTCTCCGATGACGATAAAGTTGTTGTGGCACGTGCTCGTCGTATTCAACGTTTCTTGTCACAACCTTTCCACGTGGCAGAAACCTTTACCGGTACCCCTGGGCAATACGTACAACTTACCGACACCATCAAGGGCTTCAAAGGCATTCTTGAGGGCGAGTATGACCACTTGGCAGAAGGTGACTTCTACATGCTGGGCGGCATAGAAATGGCGGTAGCTAAGTACGAATCGCGTAAGGGTCAATAAGGAGCTGCTATGAGTACGGCGCTTCAATTAGAAGTAGTTACACCCGATAAACAGGTAGTGAATGAGTCTGTAGACTATGTGAGCTGCCCTGGTGTTGATGGTGAGTTTGGCGTGCTCAAAAGTCACGTGGCCTTACTATCGGCATTAAAGGTTGGTGTTTTGCGCTTTGATAAAGACGGAAAGCAAGAGCATGTTTTTATTTCCGGCGGCTTTGCCGATGTGAATAATGACGTGGTCACTGTTCTGGCTGAATCTGCTGAGCTTGCCAAGGATATTGACATGGCTCGTGCGCAAAAAGCCCAGCAACGTGCTGAAGAGCGTTTAGCTCAAAAAAATGAAACCCTTGATATTAAGCGTGCTCAAGTGGCTTTGCAAAGAGCCCTTGTGCGTCAAAGCTTAGTATAAAGAAATATATTTGTGAGGAGAAGGCAACTTCTCCTCACAAGGTATACAGAGCAAACATGAATTATAAAGTATTTACTTGACGACTTAACAGAACTTCACGGCGTGAGGTCTTGGTTTGCGTGGGTAAAATGCGTAGTATTTTGTCATCTGAAAATCTTTTTTAAGATACTTCTTCCCTCGTAAGCTAAGCTATTAAGCTAACTATCTATCTTTACGAGGAATCCATGCTAAAAAATCTTTTTGCCACACGTGGTGGCATCATACTGACAGGCGTCATCATTGGTGTGCTGGCTGTGCTTTTACAACAGCTTGGCAATCCTGCCAATATGGGACTTTGTGTGGTGTGCTTTAACCGCGACATTGCCGGTGCCATTGGCTTGCATAGCGCGCAAGTGGTACAATATTTACGTCCTGAAATTATGGGTATGGTACTAGGCGCTTTTGTGGCAGCAGTCTCCTTCGGAGAATTTAAAGCACGCGGCGGTTCATCCACTGCCATTCGTTTTTTGCTGGGTGTCATAACCGCCATGACGGCCTTAGTCTTTTTGGGCTGCCCTTGGCGCACCATTTTACGCTTGGCTGGCGGTGATGCCAATGCCATTTTTGGATTTTCCGGTATTTTTGTGGGCATTGCCATAGGAACACTTTTCTTCAAACGCGGCTATTCATTGGGGCGTAGTCAAAGTACAGCCAAGGCGGCAGGCATAATTTTTCCTATGCTCATGGTGGCTTTGTTGGCCTTGCTTTATTTCTTCCCGCAAATTTCTGGCCAAGCTAAATCTGGCTTTATTAGTTATTCCATCAATGGCCCTGGCGCACAGCATGCCCCAGTGCTCATAGCCCTTGGCATTGGCCTTGTGGTGGGCTTTTTGGCACAGCGTAGTCGTTTTTGTACCATGGGTGCCATGCGTGATTTTATCCTTTTCCGCCAATCACATTTACTGCTGGGGCTTATAGCCATGTTTGTAACAGCCATGGTCTTAAATGTAGCCTTAGGGAGTTTTAAGCCTGGCTTTGAAGCGCAACCGGTGGCGCATGCAGATTCTTTATGGAACTTCCTTGCTATGCTAGTGGTGGGGCTTGCCTCTGCTTTGGCCGGCGGTTGCCCAGGGCGACAGCTTTTCATGGCTGGAGAAGGGGATAATGACGCTGCTGTTTTTGCTGTGGGCATGATAGTAGGCGCGGCTTTAGCTCATAATTTTGGTATTGCCGCATCTCCTGCGGGCATAGGGCCCAACAGTGCTGTGGCCACTCTTCTAGGTCTAGCTGTGTGTCTTGGAATTGGTTTTGCGCAAAGTAAAAGGAGTGCATAGTGAAAAAGATTGATACTTCAGGGCTTTCTTGCCCTCAACCTGTTTTATTGGTATTGCAATGCATCAAGGCGGAAAATCCCTCCTCCATAGAAGTCATAGTGGATAATGAAGCTAGTCTTGAAAATGTTACTCGTGCTGCTGGCAATAATGGGTACACCATTGCGCAAAGAGCAGAAGGTGATGTGACTGTATTGGTTTTGACCAAGTAATTTTTGTGTGGGAGGAGGGGCGCCTAGGCGTAGCATATTCGCAAGACACTAAAGCGCTAAGGGCTACAAGCCTCTTTAGTTGGTTTTGTTAGCACCACAAAGCCCCCTCCACCCCCAAAAAGGTGAGTACTCAGGGTTTCATTGTTGTAAAATTACCCCTTCCAGAAAAACAGCGAGCTAAAAATGACTTTTCTCACAAAAATTAAAAACTTTTTATTCTCTACAGAAAAAAATACAGAAAATGCGGCGCTTATTTCTGATAAAGGTATGCTTGTTTTTGCCCATACGGGTGATGTTATTAAAGCAGAAAATACCCTTAAAGAAGCTGGTTTCAGTGTTGAGGTACAAGCGCCACCGCCAGAACTGCATACAGGATGTGACATGATACTGGTGGTGGAGCTCATGTATGAGATGGGCATACTGTCGCTTTTGCAAAAAAATAATGTGAAGCCTTTGCAAATATTACCCATAGCTCATGATTTATTACAGCCTGTGTCTTTATACCACGTGCAGGATTATGGACAATGGCTCATGGTGCGCGCAGCCAATATGAAAATCACTGTGGAAAAAGAAAGCCGTATTATTGTAAATATTTCCGGTGGCGGTTGTCCTGATGTGCCGTATTTGGCGCATAAATTATTGGGCTTAACCTTAGAAGAAGCACAGGAGCCACGCCACATAGGGCAAACGCTGTGTTGCTACTCTTTACAAAAAGCCTTTGCTGAAGCAAGGAGGCTCTTATGTGGTTAGTCATGGGCACAAGCCCTCAATTACCTGAAGGTGAAGTGCTTTTTGGCAGCTATGCTGTGCAAGATGGTAAGGTTTTGGGGCAAGATGGTTCCGTATTACATTTGGAGCGCGGCATAGAAACCTTGGCCACGGCGTCGGCTTTGGTCTGTCAGCACTTGGGAAAAGACGCACCACACATTCTTTGTGGTGGAGATAAAGGCAGAGGGCATGGTAGTGCTGCTGTGTATGCCTATTTTGCTGAGAAATTGGCACAGTGGACGTTACAAGGGGTGACTTTTCACTATCTTTTTCCAGATGTGGATGGACACAATAACGTGCTCATGGCTGTGGATGCTTATGAAGCTTCTGGCAAGAAAAGACCTACCTTGGTGGCGGATGCTGGTTTTATGTATGTGGCGAAAATGAGCGGCTATGCTGATGCTTATGATCTCTTTACCCCAGATGTGGGTGAAATGGCATTTTTGGCAGATGAAATGGCGCCGCACCCCTTTTATACGCGGGGTTTTTTATTGGACAGTCATGAATCCGTGCAAGAGTTATTGGCGCGCGCTTACGCGCATGGTAATGTGGCAAAGCATTTGATTATAAAGGGCAAGGTTGATCATTTGGTGGTGGGCAATACCATTGTTGCTACAGTGTCTGCTCCCTCGGTACCCACCATGGAAGCCATTGGAGGCACGGGAGATTTGGTTACGGGTATAACTACTGGATTACTTGCTTCAGGCTTTTCCATGACTGATGCATGCCTAACAGCCATGAAGACCAATAGGGTGTTGGCACAACTTGTACAACCCACGCCGGCCACACAAGTGCATGAGCTCACACCGCGACTTTGTGAAGCTTTGGAGAGGGTATTACAAGAAGCATAATAAAGAGCTTTCTCCCTTCGCTGTAAATAAAAAACTGACCTGTTCCACATGGTCGGTTTTTTTGTGTTAAACAGAGAATAAATTTACATTTGCCCCTGCCTATGCTATGTCCTGCCGGTATTACAAACTTTATATGTGAGGGAATATGTCTGAAAAATTAGAAAAAATGTTTGCCATTAAGAAAAGCGGTGCCAATTGTGCGCAAGCGGTGGCTTGTGCTTTTAGTGAAGATTATGGCGTAAGCACAGCAGATATGATGCGTACCTCTGCCTGCTTTGGTGCTGGTATGTGTATGGGCGAAGTGTGCGGCGCAGCTTCCGGTGCCATGATTATCTTAGGCTTAAAATACGGCTCTGCTTTGCCAGATGATAAAGAAGCCAGAAAACTTTCTAAGGCAAAAGGGCGCGAATTTATGCAAAGCTTTCGTGATACTTTTGGCATGATTCGATGTCAAAACCTCTTGGGACATGACATCAATACACCTGAAGGTATGGAACAAGCCAAGGATACTAAAAAAGCACGATGTAGAGAAACCTTAACAACCGCTGTGCAGCTTTTAGAAAAAATGCTATAAAATAGAGGGCGCTGAGCCACGGTTCAGCGCCTGTTAAGGGTGTACCATGCTCGATTTTATTTCTTTTATCACCTATATTGTGGTAACGGCAGCAACGCCCGGCCCCAATAATGTTATGTCCATGGTCAATGCCAGTAAATGGGGCTTTCGCCGAAGCATGGCATTTAACTTTGGCATTTGGCTTGGCATGTCCTTGGTGGTCTTACTGTGTACCATGGTGGGGAATGCCATTTACGGTCTTCTGCCCAGTATTCAAACGCCCATGCAATTTCTTGGGGCAGGCTATATGCTCTATTTAGCATGGACAATACTTCAAACGCCCAAGGAAATGTTGACTGTGCATGCGCCGTCGCTTTTTGCTTCCGGTATGTTGCTGCAATTTATCAATGTAAAATATTATGTGTATTGCATTATATCCATGCAGGTATATATTTTGCCCTATTATCAAGGGCAAATACTGAAGCTTGTGGGCTTTGCTTTTTTACTTTCCACAGTGGGTTTTGTTTTTACAGTACTTTGGGCATGGGCTGGATCCCTTTTGAAAACAGTATTTACGCATTATGCTAAAATTATAAATCCCTTATTGGCTTTGTGTCTTGTGTATTGTGCTGTATCGCTTTTTTTATAAGGGCTTGTCATGTTAGCAATTCTTCTTACGCTTATTCCTGTTTTTGGTATCATGTTTCTGGGGGCTGTGGCACATAAGCAAAAAGTATTACCTGCCAATGCTGCTGCCTGTTTAAACCAATTTATCTATTGGTATTCCTTACCCATGCTGCTTTTTTATCTCATGGCTTCGGTGGATATGGCGCATATTTCAGTGATGCCTGTGCTGGGCTGTACTTTAGCCATGCTCTTGGTACAGCTTATCAGCACTGTGTTTTTATTGTGGTGTAAGGCTTCGTGGAAAGAAAGTATTGTGGGTGGCCTTACGGCATGTTTTCCCAATATAGCATATATGGGTATACCTATAATATTGTTGATATATCCTCAGAATGACGCTGCCAAGGCCATGGCGGGTATGGTTGCGCTTATTCCCACAGTGTCCTTGGTGCTCAGCGATGTGCTGCTTTCTTTAGATGGAAAAGAGAAGAAAAATATCTTGGGAACCATAGGCAATATTCTACAATCCCTTTGTAAAAATCCTGCACTCTTAGGCGCCACAGCCGGCTTAATTGTAGGCTTTGGAGAAATTCCTGTTCCTCAGCCTCTTTTGCATACGGCACAAATGCTTGGCTCCGCTTCGGCTCCCTGTGCTCTTTTCTGCATGGGTATGTCGGTATCTAGTCAATTAAGTGGATGGAAAAGCGGTATGCGCATTCAATGGGGGCAACAGAGCGCCATGCTTGCGGCAAAACTTTTCCTTTCACCATTACTTGTATATTTTATAGCGACGGCCTTTGGAGCTTCCGGAGTGGGGTTAGCTACTATGATTATATTATTGTCTATGCCTTCCGCGGTTATTTGCCACATTATAGCGGTTAAATATAACACTTTTGAAGATGGTTGTGCGCAGTCGGTATTATTGGGGACTCTAGCCTCTGTGCTTACAGTGCCCCTAGTGATAGCCTTGGTGCAGAAGGTAGGTTAGTCTTTACTATAAAACATATGTTCATGTGTTTTTAATCGACTACATTGTCTCATATAAAAATGCCCTGCTGTTTTCAGCAGGGCATGGTTGCTAGAAGCGTTTGGAAAGTAAAATCTTACGCCAATAATTGTCCGGCAAAGGCTATAACTGTGGCCAAAATTAGGCCAAGGGTAAAGCTGGGAATCCAAGGGTTCATAGAAGACATATACGTTTCTTCACCAGTCGCAGTGGCTGTTCTGCGCTTGTAGGCCACAAGAACGCGCGTACCAAACATAATAAAGAGTGTGAAAAGTATGCGTAATAACCAAGCATTATCCTTTTCTTTATCTAAATACTCTTGAATGGTTGCATCCATGCTGGTTTTTCTTCCCACAATAAGAGGAATAACAGCACCGATGGGGTTTTTATACGCGTGTAAGGTGTCCCCTTGCATATTGGCAACAACGGTCACATCTTGCTCTGGAATGACAGAAAAAGTAACACGCATATCACCCAATTGCGGCTTTTTGGGGTCAAAGCCTAAATAAAGTTCATTGTCTACAATTTTAGCCAAGATACGTGGGTTTTTCCCTTCAGCCTTGGCTTTTTGGTAAGCTTCTATGCTATCGGGAACATTTAAAGCCTTAGTACCCACTTCTAGCATGGCATCGTGCAAAGCTTGTAGCTGATCAGGGGTTACTCGTAATTCTAAAGGCTCAGCTTCATGAAGTCCTTCTAACAATTTTCCATCTATGCGGTAAGCGCCCAAAGTGGCGTCTTTTACAAAGGCAATATTTCCATCTAATGAGTCTAACACATGCGCATTGATGGCATAATCTTGAGGGTCAAGATATCTTTCAGGATTGCTAATCCAATCCACTTCAAAAGCTTCTCCTGTGTCTACATCTTGATAAAAAGATACATTGTAGGCTAGTCCTAAGCCCTTAACATCTATGCCAAAGCGAGCGTCTTGCAAGGTTTCGTTGGTTCTGGCAGCGCCTTGAGCACTTACCAATTTACCGTCTAGCGTTGCGTCAATTTGCGATATATTTTTTACAACAGTGGCATTTTCTTGTAATTCACTAAGGGCTTTACTTTGCATGGCAAAGTTTTTTTCCATGGTAAAAAGACCGGATCCGAAAATGAGTATTAAAAAAATACCCAGTGTCAACAATAAGGCTAATGGCGTTTGATTTTCTTGCTCTTCAGACATAAATACCTCCCTTAGTTTTACAGCTGAATGGTACAAAAATAATTGCATAATTGCAACTAGCTATTGTAAGATTTTTCATTCCAATTTCTGTGTGTTTTGCAAATATTGGAGAAAAAGCTTTATTAAAACACTGTGAAAATACTTTTTTCCACCTATGATGTCCTTTTGTTGTGCCCATTTAAAAAGATATAAAAAAAAGAGAGACAGGCTTTTGAAAGCAGATCTCTCTTTTGCTTATGGCATTCTTATACCTTTATTTTGCGCACATTTCCACGAGATTCATTGACTTTTTTCTTAAAAGATTGGCGCCATTCAGGGCCATCCAAATGCTGCGCTAACCACTCAGCAGTGTGTAGAACTGGACGTTTTATATGCAGATTTTCCAGAACGCGCCCAATACCCACTTTACAAGAAGGACATGATACTATGATAGGCCCTGCATAGCCGCTTAAAGCTTGTTGTAAATGCATACTTTTACGTTCGCGCAAAATGTTATAAATGTGCGGTGAGGTCATGGCACCCATGCCGGATTCACCGCAACAACCGGGAGAGGTTACAAAGCTGGCACCGGTAAAGTCAGAAAGGGCGCGTAAAAGTTTGGCACGTCCTTTGACCTTATGTATATTGGCCCATTCTGCGTGGCAAGATTCGTGATACAGGCGCGGCGCCCCATCAAGATTAGCCAAGGCTGGCATACCTTCCAAGGCTAATTGCACACAGTCTTTATGCTCCAGCCCCAATTGAGTTGTAATGGGTTCAATGCCTTCTATGCAAGTACCACAAGCTGTGACCACATAATGAGTGTCAAAATGCGCGGCACAGGCCTCTTCAAGTAATTCAGCCAACAATTTACGTACGGCTTCACGATTACGGCGGAAGGGTTTTTCCATACCTGCCGTGAGTAGAGGATAGCCACAGCAAAGATGTCTTGGTGGTATAAGTACACTGTGCCCTGCTTTGAGTAAAAGCAAAACAGAGGCTTGGGCGATACGGTCGTAGAATAATGAGCCACCGCAACCTGGGAAGTAAAGCACAGCCGGTTTGAGGGTTTCATTTTCCCCTAAGTCCGGCGTAAAAATATGCCCGCGGTTAAGCTTGAGAGATTCATAAATATTAGTATAGCCAATCTTAGCCCCTTTTCCAGAAAATAGCGGGCTTTGTATTTTTTTACGCCAGCTTTCAGGAATGAAGCCAATCATATTATTTTGTGTTTTTTGCCCCAGTGAAGCTAGCTTAGCTGCTTTGGGTATACGTGTTTGAGGATCTGCCATGAGCCATTGCAAAGCGCGGCTCTTGATGGGGTGGCCCCCGTTACCAGTGGCTTCCAACATTTTGCGTAGGGTAAGAGCCACTTCTCCTGAAGGAATTTTTACAGGGCACACGGCGGTACAGCGTCCACACGCAGTACAGTGTTCAAATATATCATTGATATGTTGTAAAAGGCGTTCATCCATACGTCCTGTATTGGCCTGAATATAATAAATGGCCTCCAAAAGCATGCCAAGCACCATGTTTTTATTACGTGGGTGCCATTGCATGGAGCGTTCAGGATAGGTCATAGAACATACATGTTTACATTTTCCACAGCGTGTACAGTTTTGTACAAGGCTGAGTAAATCCATGAGCTGTTCTTTGCTGGGAAGGCCGCTTTCTTTAATATCATTGATAAGGCCGTTAAAAGAGAACGTGAAGGGGCGCACGGGCAGTTCTTTATTGACCAATTTAGCGGGGTTTAAAATGTCGCGCGGGTCCACTCTTTCTTTAAATTCGCGCAAAGCGTCAATTTTATCCTGCTGCAAAAAGGCAATTTTAGTAATGCCTATACCGTGTTCACCCGAAACAGCGCCGCCCATATCTTGAGCTGTGGTCATGACGCGCGCGGCCACGTGCTCTGCTTCTTCCAGCATATGGTGATCACTGGAGTTTACAGGAATGTTCACATGGCAATTGCCGTCACCGGCATGCATATGACTAGCCACCACTATGCGGCTGGCATACATATAATCTATAATTTGTAAGATTTTCTTTTCAAGTAATTCGTATTTGGTTGCTAAATCTTTAAGGAAAAGCACAGCCCGCAAAAACATTTCTTCATCACTGACTTCACTGGCAGATACGGCGCCTTGTGCTACCTTGGATATATAGGAAAATTCACGGTTAAAATCTTTATCTTCAAGAGGAAAACCTGGTAAACGCCCTACAGATTGCATGGCATGGCGAAAAGCTGAAGCGACACATTCAAGGTTGAGTTGCTCAAGGAAAAGCGCAAAATCTGGTATACGTGCCATGGGGATAACCACGTCTTCATTGATTTTAAAACCTGAAGTGCGCTTGGCAATGGCGGAAAGTTTGTGTCTGTCTTCCCAAAAAAGTTCGGCTTCTTTGGCGTCTTGAGCCAAGGTACAGTCCACATTGTCTTGCTTTTCCACCACCTCCACAATGGCAGCCATGCATTTTTCCAAAAGGATCTCATCGTCACCATCCACTTGTACAATGATAACGGAGATGGGATCTCCCTCATACTTGGTGGATTTTCTTTTGTAATTGATAGCTTGCACGTATTTTACGTTAAATTCTTCCAAGGCAGAAATGCTGGCGTAGTCACCGTCTTGGCGAATTTGGTCACGCAATTTTACAAGCTCACCAATAACCACCGCCGCTGTATGCATGGATCTTCCAAAAAATTCCAGTACAATCACCTTGGAGTGTAGCGGTTTTTTATGCAAAATAAAGGATGCCTCGGTGATAAGACCGTCAACCCCTTCTTTTTGCATGCCGGGCAAGCCGCCAAGAGCCTTATTGGTAACATCCTTACCTAAACCTGGCAGACGCACTTCTTCCCCATGCAATTGTACCACATTACGCACGCCGCCGGACATATCTTTTATTTCAAATATGGCGGTCTCGTGAGGAAGAATTTTATGGCGAGGGTGGTCTTTGCGCTCCACAGTGATGATTTCACCCGTGGGAGTAACCATGCGCCACCATAATAAGTTATCTAGGGTGGTGCCGTATTCAAAGGCGCAAGGGCCACCGGCATTTTCAGCAATATTCCCACCAATGGTGGAGGCTAGCTTAGAAGCTGGATCCACAGAGAAAAAGAGATTCTTGGCACTGGCTGCTTTAATGGCTTCATGCGTCAGCAAGCCTGCCTCACATGTGAAGGTGAGGTTTTCTGTATCAATGCAAGAAATGGTGGTTAGACGCGTAAGACTTACAATAACAGTACGTTTGCGCGCTGGCACGGCGCCACCAGTCATGCCGGAACCGCCGCCGCGTGGTATCAGCGCAAATTTTTTATCGTTGGCTAAACGTACCAGTTGCGCCACTTGTTCTGTGGTGCTTGGTTCCACTACACAAAGGGGAAGCTCCATGCGTAAGTCCGTGGCGTCGGTGGCATTTTCCACCAAGGCACCGGGGCGCGTAATGATGCATTCTTCCGGCATGAAAGTACGAAAAGCTTCCATAAGTTCAGCACGAAAAGCCTGCTGAGCTTCATGGGCAGACCAAAACATGGTGATGCCTTCACCTATGCTGGTGGCGTAATGATGTGCCAATGCTAAGGAATTACGTTCAAAATTTTTCTGTACACTGTGGCGTACGGTTTCAGCATCAATGAAAGGATTATACGCCACGAGGAATAATTCCTCTGCTATGCCGATGGCTAAACGGCGAACGGTTTCAGGCCATTCTTCAAAGTCATTGCGATTAATACGTAAGATGCGATTTACCACGTAAACGGGTGAAATAGAAATATGTGGGCCTTTATGCGCCATGATATATGCCTCTTAAAAGATGTCTTACCAAGTGGAAAAGGGGTTTTTAGTCAATGCACTATTTTTGTAGCGTACATCATGGGTTACTTCACGCGTGACCCATGCAGGCTTTTCAAAGCTTTCATCTTCGTGTTCAAGCTCTACTTCTGCTACCACAAGGCCAGCGTTTTCTCCGGAGAAAACATCTATTTCCCATGTTTTATTTATATGAGGTACACAATAGCGAATTTTTTCGATGAGAGGCTTCTCAGCCAAAGTGTCAAGCAATACGCGTGCTTCATCTACTGGTATGGCGTATTCATATTCGGCAGCACTAAGTGCGGACAGAGCGCTCTTAATGGTGATGTAGGCGCTTTGTTTTTGTGCGTCTTCGCAAAGACGTATGCGCACCACACGCGCTGGGTCTAAACTTAAGTAACCTTGTGTGTATTTTATGCCAAGAATATCAAATTCTTGCCAAGGTGTGCCAGCCACAAGGAATTTTCTTTCTATTTCCATGCCCATTACAGACCCTGATACAAGTAAAAATGTTTATAAATAATGCCTAAAGCATGAAGATGTGGAAAGCTAAAGCTCGCCACATCTTCAAGTAGTATTTTAATCCCATTCGCGCTTATCTTCGATGGGGCGAATTTGAGGAGGCAAGCTCCCTGGAGTTAATATTTCTAAATTAGGACGTAATTTGATTTTTTCACGGAAGGCGTGCAAGAGCTCTTCTTCACGTCTAAAATCACTGGTTTCCACATAGAGAACCATTTCGTCAATGCCGCCAGGATTGGTAACTTCAATTTGCCAACGTTTGACTTCTTCAAAGTTACTCATCACTTGCTCCACTTGGTGTGGATACACGAACATGCCTTTAATGCGCGCTGTGGTATCTACACGACCCACCGTGGCGCCTAAGCGCGGACTGGTGCGCCCGCAAGCGCAAGGAGATCTATCAATATAGGAAAGATCGCCGGTGGCAAGACGGATAAGGGGATAGGTTTTGTTGAATGCTGTTACAACAATTTCACCCACTTCACCGTCCTTTAAAGGGATGCCTGTGTCTGGGTGGCAAATTTCCACATAGCAACGATTGGCAATGTGCAAACCGGTTTTATGGAAACATTCATAGCCTATGCAGCCCACATCAGCGGTACCATAGCCTTGGCGTAGCAAAATGTCGTATTTCTTTTCCAATTGATTACGCATTTTTTCTGAAAGACGCTCGCCAGTAACAAAGCCCACTTCTAAAAAGAGGTCTTTACGTAGGTTAAGGCCTTTTTCTTCAGCGCGTTGTGCCAAGTGCATGAGGAAACTTGGAGTTCCCACATAGCCTGAAACACGAAGCTTTTGCATAATATCAAGCTGCGTAATGGCTTCGGAAGGGCCAGCAGGAATAACAGCGCAGCCAAGGTTACGTAAAGGCTCTTCAAACATAAGGCCAGCAGGGGAGAGGTGATAGTTAAAAGTCACCTGTACGGCATCACCTGGGCGATATCCTGCGGCGTAGAAAGCTTCTGTGTAACCCCAGTAGTCATCTCCTCTATCCTCTGGGTCAAAAATGGGCCCTGGGGAAAGGAATATGCGTTTTAAATCACCAATATCTTTTGTAAGCAAACCACCGAGACGAGGACCCATGGATTGTAAGAATATGAGTTCTTTCTTTTTTAAAATTGGAATATGCTTAATGTCAGAAAGCGTTTTAAACTTTTCCACGTTAAATTGAGCGCGGTCAAAGCGTTTCTTAACATCTTCGGAATAACGGTAGGCGTAGGAAAGTAAGTCTTTTAATTGTATAAGATAAAATTGCTTGCGTTCGCTTTCGTCAAGCACTTCCTTACGATTATAAATACCTTCAGTACGATCTTTACGGGTCATTGGAAACTCCCTCAAGAGATTAACACATGATTAATGTGAACGAGTACATTGCGCCAAAAAAAACAATCTTGCAACAATTTTTTTTTATTTATGTAAAAATAATCGCTTACAAGGTTGCCAATGGAGGCGCATGCTAGGGCATATGGGGTGTAGCGTGAATTATTCATAGGCCATTTTTCCTAGATTTAGGACATGGCCATGCGCAAAAAGCAGATAAGTCTTCAATATAAAAAGTCAAGACGCTGATGCTGTACAGGCTGAAAGCGGCAGTGGAGTGTGGTATAATTTTTTTTACACAGCCAGTAAAAAAAATGAACTTTATGTATAAAATGGTAGGAAAAAATTCCTAAAAAGCCAAAAACTACAACACATAGTGAAATAGTCTGAAATTTAATTTATTAAAATCATAGAAATTTTTACCATAACGACTCTTTTTGTTGTAAAGTAAAAAAAATTGCACTAAAAGCTTGCCATATATTAATACATATTATATAAAAAAAACGAGAGGAAATTCTAACTCAAACATTTTTCGCACAAAGTGCATAAGGAAGGAAGAATAATGAAAAAACTCGCAACTCTTTTGTTGACTGCAGGTCTCGTATTTGCTGGTGTATCTGGTGCTTCTGCCATCGATTTCAAAGCTAAAGGTCAATATATCATGTCTTTTGATTATGGTAGTGGCGCAACTGGCTTTTCTGAGCGCGGTGGTACTGAAGTGTATGGTTGGGGCGGCAGCGACAGCTTTCAAGCTACCCAACGTATCCGTTTGCAAATCGACGCAGTTGCTTCTGAATCCCTTTCCGGTACTGTGTTCTTCGAGCTAGGCAACACTGTATGGGGTGATGGTCCTACTGGCGGCGCTCTTGGTGCTGACGGTCGCATCGTTGAAGTAAAGCATGCTTACATTGACTGGATTGTACCTAACACAGAACTTAAAGTACGTATGGGTCTTCAAGCCTTAGGTCTTCCTTCTTACTGCACCGGTACTTCTCAAGTATTTGTTGATGACGTAGCTGCCATTGTTCTTAATAATAAGTTCAATGACAACGTAAGCCTCACTGCTTTCTGGGCACGTCCTTACAATGACAACTACAATAATGAACCTGGTCTTTTCGGTGATGACGACAACTTCCTCGATAACGTGGATATGTTTGGTCTTTCCTTGCCCATGAACTTCACCAATGTGAATATTACTCCTTGGGTTATGTACACTGCTGTAGGTAGAAACTTCAACAACGTTGTAGACGGTACCTTCACTACACAACCTAACATGGTAGCTGCTGGCTTACTTCCGACTGTTATAAGCGGTACTTTCTCTCAGAACGACATGTACTCCTACGGTAGCGTATGGCATGCTGGTTTAACTGGCCAAGTAAAGTTTGATAATCCTTTCACACTTGCTTGGGACTTAAACTACGGTAATGCTGACTTTGGCCCAGAAGAACTTTCTCGTGATGGTTTCTACGGTAGCATCTTGGCTGAATACAAGATGGATTGGGGTACCCCAGGCTTGTACTTCTGGTACAGCACCGGTGATGACGATGATGCAAGCAATGGTTCTGAGCGTCTTCCAACCATTTCCACCATCGGTGGCAATAACGAATTCTCTCAATTTGCTTTGAACGATTCTCGTTACATTGCTCGTGAAGGCGTAATTGGTACCTCTAACATTGGTACTTGGGGTATTGGCGCACGCATCAAAAACGTAAGCTTCATGGAAGACCTTACACATACTTTCAGCATCAACTATTTCCAAGGTACCAACGCTCCTGAAATGGGTGAACTGATATCTGCTGCTGGCGGTTTGTGGAATGGCAATAACAATGGTAACGGCATGTACCTTACCACCAATGATTGGGCTCTTGAATTTGCTGTACACAATAAGTACAAAATTTACGATAACCTTACTTTAATGGTAGAAGCTGCTTACATTATCCTTGATTTCGATGAAGATACTTGGGGTAATAACTACACAGCTACCGACGCTTGGAACATCAACACCAGCTTCGTATACAGCTTCTAATCACAATTTTCTGTGATTGTTATAAGGAGTCTCTTTAGGGAGGCTCCTTTTTTTTTATATCTTTTCTCTCATGATTATTTCAATGCTAAGATTTTTGCACAGTGGCCTTTAGATCTTATCTTTGTGCTTTTGTAATAAATTATTTTTTTTTAAATGTATCTGTGTAGAACAAAAAGTATAAAAAATAATGAGGTAGCAGCGCAAATCCATGGAGGTTACTATTTTT
>CAYJNA010000057.1:0-15329 GCA_964371225.1 uncultured Desulfovibrionaceae bacterium | reverse complement strand
TTTTTCCCACAAAAAAACGCCCCTTACAGACGCAAGGGGCGTTTTCATCATTTAAAGTATATTAACTTTTCTTACCATTTCTACTTTTCTTACTGACAAGCTTGCCACTTTCATGGGAGTCCAACAATTTTTCTGCTGCCGCAATTTCTTCCGGACCAAGCTCAGCCACACGACGCGTACCTATATAATATTTGCTAAAATAAGACACCGATAAATCACTTATGCGAATGTCCTTATTGGTACGCGGGCTATGGATAAACTTTCCATCCCCAAGATATATACCTGTATGATAGGTTCTGCGGCGTTTAAAAGCTACAATATCACCAACTTGTAAATCATCTTTACTCTTTACAGCTTCACCCACTTGAGACTGCGCTTTGGCAGTGCGTGGCAGCTTAACTCCCGCGTGATTATATACCCACTGCACAAAACCTGAACAATCAAAACCTTCAGGGCTAGCACCGCCATATTTATACATTACCCCAAGCATGCTCTCAGCTTTAGGAATAATAATAGCGGTTTCTTTCACTTCTTCCACTTTAGCTACAGAAGCTGGTGGCATTGGAGCGATGGACTGAGATTTGTTGGCACAACCTACACTAACAAGTGTAAGACCAGATAATATTATATAACAGAGTATGGTAGGAATTTTATTCATAAGCAATTTAACTACGCACATGATAGCATTTTGTCAAGGGGTGAAGTGTTTACTTACACATGTTGCCCAGCTACATAACCGCTGGCAAAAGCCCAGTGTAAATTATATCCTCCAAGTTGCCCTGTAATATCAAGCAATTCACCCACAATAAATAAACGCTCTTGTAAAAGACTTTCCATGCTCCATGCGTTCATATTTTCTGTTAACACACCGCCGCGTGCCGCTTCTGCTTTAAGCATGCCCCCTTTTTTGGACGGCACAATTTGAAAATTGTGTACGCTTTCATGCAGCAACTTTCGCACTTTACGCGAAAGCTCAGCAATTTTTCTGCGTGACCATTCTTCAGGTAAAAGTTTATCCACAAGACGCTGTGGCATTTGACGCGTAAGTAATGTGCGAACAAAAAGCTTACCGCATTCGGGAGCGTCTAAAAGTTCTTCCAAGTGCAATTGTGGTAAAAAATCTATAAAGATAGGTTGTCCTGGCTGCCAATGACAAGAAGCTTGTAGCACAGCTGGCCCGCTAATGCCTGAATGCGTAAACAACAAGGCTTCCGTATGCGCATAGCTAGGTTCCGGTTCTTGCCGATGCACAGTGACGGTAGCCGGCAAGCTAATACCACTTAAACCTGCTAAAGGCCAATCTTGTGGCATAGTTAATGATGTAAGTACCGGAGAAAAGGCTTTTACTTTATGCCCCCATTGCGCCGCAAGAGCTAAGCCATCTTCACTGGCGCCTATGTGCGCCCATGCCGGTGAACCCAAAGCAAGCACAAGGCTTTCTGCACGTATATGTATGCTGTTGGCATCTTCTGAAACACATTGCACTTCATACTGCGTTCCTGTATGCACAGCATCCTTAAAGGTATACTTTAACAAAAAATCACATCCATGACGCAAGCACATGTCTTCCAAAGCTTGCACAAAATGTTGCGCTGACGAACACCCAAAAAGTTGCCCATGTTCACGCTCTTCAAAGGGCAATCCTTGCTGCACAAAAAAATCTATAATATTTTTAGGCGGAAAAGCATCTAGTGCCGGTTCTGTAAAGTTTTTATCCACGCCAAAGAAAAAATCGCTATGCATATGAAGGTTGGTAAAATTCGCCTTACCGCCACCGCTTACACTTATTTTGCGCCCCACTCTGTCATTATGGTCCACGAGCAAAACTTTGCGTCCTCGTTGCGCTGCTGTCAACGCGCACATAAGCCCTGCGGCGCCGGCACCTAAAATAAGAACATCATACTCCACATATGGAGAATTTTTTATATTTAATATACTTTTTTGAAAATGAGTATTCATTCATCACCTATAAGAAGATTGCAGCACAATTATTTACTATGCTTTTTACATTAAAGTACTACTTTTTCTTTGAGCATTACTGTCTTGCATTGAGGGAAAACACAAAAAATCATCACATAACAGCATAAATACATGTCACTTACTCTTGATTTTTACTTGCATTGACATTAATTACTATTCCAGAGCCGCAATGCAATACATTGTGCAAACCCTTTATAGCTGAGCTTCAAAGCAAAGCCAAGCAGTAAGATTATCACTTAAAACCATTGCAAAGCTATACTTTACTCATGCACACTGATAAATTTTTCTAGAAAAAAGCATATCTATCTTGACAAATACAAACAGTTGAAGGTAAGTATAAAGGACTAATGAGCCTCTTTTTGTCGGCAAAATTTCATTAACTGCATCTTTCTCTGGAGATATATATGGCAGCTCAATATCGTTTAGTGACCCGTAGCGACTTTGATGGTCTAGTTTGCGCCGTTTTACTCAAGCAAATTGGGCTGGTAGGTGACATTCTTTTTGTTCACCCCAAGGACGTTCAAGACGGTCGCATAGAACTTAGCAGCTCTGATATTACCACTAACCTACCGTACAGCCCTTATGTACATGCATGCTTTGACCACCACCTTTCAGAAACACTGCGCTCAACCACTCCCGCAAGTAATCATATCATCAATGCCAAAGCTCCTTCTGCTGCGCGCGTAGTATATGAACACTTTGGCGGTAAAGATCGCTTCACAAATATTTCTGATGAAATGATGTTGGCTGTGGATAAATCTGACGCCGCAGACTTAACCATGGACGAAATCCTTAATCCTAAAAATTGGATTTTGCTCAATTACATCATGGATCCACGCACTGGCCTTGGTCGTTTTCGTGAGTTTCGTATAAGCAATTACGAGCTTATGATGAAGCTTATTGGTTTATGTACAGAGCTTAGCATTGAAGAAATCATGGAAGACCCAGATGTGCAAGAGCGTGTGGCTCTGTATAACTCTCATAAAGATAAAGCTGAAGAACAACTCAGAACGTGTACCAATATCATTGGTAATCTCATTGAGCTTGACCTTCGCGAGCAAGAAACCATTTGGACCACAAACCGCTTTACCATGTACGCCCTTTTCCCGCAGTGTACCATTTCCACACATATCTTGTGGGGATTGCAAAAGAAAAATGTGGTATTTGCAGTGGGTAAATCCATTGTAAATCGTTCTTCAAAAATTAATATTGGGGAAATCATGCTAAGCTATGGCGGCGGCGGACATATGAATGCCGGTACTTGTCAAATTCCTTTGGATGATGTTGAAAAAGTACATGCTGAACTACGTGAAAAACTTCAAGATAAATAGTAATATTTTCATTTAATGAAAAAGCCCTTAAATATGTATTTAAGGGCTTTTTTTGTACAAAAATATGGCTTTTGACAATTTTAAACTGTTATAATACTGCTCTAAAAGAACCAGCCCTATAGGCTTTATGTAATTTTTGTAAATCCATACCCAATGCGGCAGCCAGTAACACTGCTTGATTAAAAAGAGTTACCTTTAATGGCCCCAATTCTTTCCAACGCCTGCCAGAAGTATGTAAAGGCAAGGGTACACAAATATGTTCCCCTTGTGCCTTAGCTTTTTTTGCTAATAATACATCTTCTAGAATAGGAACATCATCATAGCCGCCCAAGGCATAAAAATGTTCTTTCCGTAGGAAAAATCCCTGATCGCCATAGGGTTTATGAAAACACTGCGCTCTTATATTTGTTCCCCAGGTGAGAAGATTTTTACCTGCAAAATCACCTGTCACAGCAAAGCGGAAAAAACCTAATTTTATGTCATCATCTTGTAATGCTTCACGTACGTGCATATCCCACTGCACAGGTAATTGTGAATCTGCGTGTAAGAAAAGAACAATATCCCCTTGCGCCTTCTTTGCTCCCCAATTCATCTGTTGCGCACGCCCACGCTGCTCTGGGGGACAAAGAAAAAAATGACTACCTAGGCTTTGTGCAACTGCGCCAGTGGCGTCACTACTGCCCCCATCTACAACTAACACCTCCACATTAAAACCTTGAAGAGCACTTTGTATGGCATGAGCCACGCGCTTTTCTTCATTATAGGTAGGTATTATTACAGATATTTTTTTGGGTATATCATGCCCATAGTCCACATCATGCAAAGTGGGTAAAAGCGTATAAGAGTCTAACTTTGCCAAGGTTTGCTTTAAAACCACATTGGTACCCCACGTCATATCCTTAAAAATATGCTCGTGAGGATGCGTAAGCCCCACCATATAATAGCCGCCATCATGAGTGGGCCCAAGAACACAAGGAACGTCATTGAGCGCACACAAGGCTTCATGGATATTAGCACTTCTATTATCGGGGCAATCTGAACCTAAAAGCAATACTTTTGTAGCTCCAGAGTCAAAGGCAACCTGAAAAGCCGCATGCATGCGCGCCCCAAGGTCTCCTTCGCCTTGCTGCACATACCTATCTCCATAGCCAAGCCAAGCGCGGATTTTATCTTCACAAGCACCAGTGTACTGTATATGTACTTCATACGCTTTTCCATGCACAGCTTTTTGTATTTGCTGTACAGTAAAGGCCGTCATGGCCTCATGGCATGCAGCGGCGCCTTCATCTCCCAAAGCAGGAATTAAGCGTGTTTTTACTTGCCCAACTTCTGGGTAGCGAGTAAAAAGTATTATGACAACCTTTTCCTCTTTGGGCAGCATATTACACATTCCTCCCAAGCCACCAGCGCAATATTTTCGCTATACGTGGTGTAAGAGTACTCTTTTTATATAAACCGGCCACACGCTTAATGGCGCTGGATTGCGTAGGATATGGGTGAATCACATTGGCTAAGGCCGCTAGCCCCATGCCCCCCACCATGGCAGTGGTTATTGTGCTTATCATCTCACCAGCATGGCTGGAAACTATGGTGGCACCCAAAATCTTATCACTGCCCTTTTTCACCATAACCTTTACAAAACCCAAATTTTCGCCATCGGTGACAGCTCTGTCAATTTCATTCATATCTATAGAATAAAAATCAACTTCCACACCATTTTTTTGAGCATCTTTTTCATACCAGCCCACATGAGCAATTTCAGGATCAGTATAGGTACACCAAGGCATTGCCAAGGAGCTTAAGCGTTTTTTACCCATAAAAAGAGCATTTTGCACCACAATTTGTGCGGCAGCATCGGCGGCATGCGTAAACTTCCATGCCATGCAGCAATCACCGGCGGCAAAAATATCTTTATTGCTGGTACGTAAATTATCATCCACTTCAATACCCTTAGGGCTAAAGCGCACCCCAGCGGCCTCAAGACCCAAATCCTCCACATTGGGCACGCGTCCTGCGCCAATGAGAATTTCATCAGAGACCACTTGCATTTCCTGCCCACCGTCTTGCTGCACCACCAACACCTTTTGCCCAGCAGCATTTTTTTCTGCACGTAAAACCTTAGTGTGTAGCAATACGTTGATACCTTCATCAGCAAAAACCTTGGCCAACAAGGCAGAGGCTTCAGGGTCTTCATGAGATAAAAATGTACTGCGCTGTACGATGGTCACTTTCGAACCTAAACGCGCAAAAGCTTGCGCCAATTCACAGCCTATGGGGCCGCCGCCCATGACAGTGAGCTGCTTTGGTAATTCTGTAAGATTAAACACACTTTCATTGGTGACAAAGCCTACATCTGCCAAACCGGGCACATCGGGATGCATGGCGCGTGCGCCGGTACAAATGGCAGCTTTTTTAAAGTGCAATGTTTTTCCAGCCACTTCAAGGCTGTGCTCACCGGTAAAATGCGCATGCCCCCGAAACACGTCCACCCCTAAAGAAGTATACCTTTCTGCAGAGTCGTGCCGGCTAATATCAGCACGAATACGCCGTAAACGCTCCATCACATGGGCAAAATCATCTGCGTTATTTTCCTTGGGGCTTATGCCAAGGCGTGATGCATGTAACATTTCATGGGCTAAACGAGCTGGGCGAATAAGACTTTTGGAAGGCACACAGCCCGTCACCAAGCAATCTCCCCCCATAAAGCCACGCTCAATAAGCGCCACTTTGCCTCCTAAAGAGGCCACAATAATAGATACAATAAGCCCTGCAGTACCACCACCTACAGCAACCATGGCGTACATGGGAGCAGGCTCAGGGTTTACCCAATCCTGCGGGCTGGTACGTTGTATAAGGGTTTGATTATGTATATCATCTGGAAAAAGTTGTGGTATTGACACGGCTTACTCCTTAATACTTTGTTTTGCTTTACGCACAAGGACTGTTAAAATAGCCAAGATCAAAAGCACGACGCCCACTAAAACCCATGGAACCTCACCGGCGCTAATGGATTGTGTTATGGCATCAGTACCTACTACATATAAAGCAGTACCCGGTATTATACATGTAAATGTCCATAACACATAGGTCGTAAAAGAAACTTTAGTAAGGCCAAAACCATAATTAAGCATATTGAAGGGAAATAAAGGCACAAGACGCGTTATGGCAACAATAATATTACCATTTTTTTCTGTAATAGCATCAAGTTTTTGAAATTTTTCGCTTTTTGCTAACCAGCTTTCTACACTTTCACGTAAAAGATAGCGCGCAATAAGGAAGCACAAAGAAGCACCTATGGTAGCACCCACTATAACGACAGAAACTCCCACCACTGAGCCAAAAAGCACACCGGCCATGATGCTTAGTGCAGAGCCAGGCAAAGCCAATACCGTTGCCACAGCATACGCAGCAATAAAGATAATGGGCCCCCAGTAACCTTGTGTTGCCACCCATGCTTTAAACTCTACTAAATACTGCTCTAACCCTAAATTACGTACCACCACAATAACCAGAAGAATAGCTAATAAACTTCCTATAACTTTAACCAACTTGGGCATAAAAACACCTCGTAGTAAAAAAGTGGAAAATAATCATCAACCAGAGTAGTTACTAGTTTGCTACTTCCCTCCACCACATGAGGTGCCGGACACAAAGCAAGAATAGCAGCGATGATGGCGCAACATGACACGATATTTCATGGCCTCTGCTAAGGATGTACCCAAATCATAATCAGCATCATCGTCCACCAATGTGCAGGCATATACAGACATGGCATCTTGTTTTTTTACAACCATCTTACTATAATTACACATGAAGCTTTCACGCTCCATTTGTGATTTATACTGTGTCATGCAATTTTCACTAATATGCGGCACTTCAGGTTTTGCACAAGGCTGTAGTAAATTTGGAAAAGCCACAAAGGGAATATCCTTGGGTAAGCCATGCGTCACAAAAAGTGCTTCATAGGCTTTACGTGTGCTTTCTAGGTGAAGCTCTTCACTTTCCACATGAGCCACCGAAACGTTAAATCCCAATGAGTGTAACTGCACAAGTCCTTTAAATGCATTGACAAAGGAACCTTGACCGCGCTGACTATCGTGTATTTGGGAAATGGGTGAATCTAAACTTATACGAAAAGATAAAGGATATACACTTTGACGAAAGGTAGCTAAACGCGGCAAAGCTTTGTGTAAAGGCTGTGTACCGTTGGTTAAAACAAGACAAGGCGCTATATCCAGTGAAGCATCCAAAATATCAATAAAGTCTTTATTGACAAAAGGTTCGCCTCCCGTAAAGCCTATCTTTTGCACCCCCAAGGCTTTAGCTTCTTCTAAAAAAGGAAGCACATCCTTTAATTGTGGTGCCTGTAAACGTTTATCGCCGGGGCCTGCGCCCTCAAAACAAAATGAACAATGTAAATTACAATTGGAGCCGGTGTGAAACCATACTTCTGTAAGCTTTTGTGGTTGAATAAAACCGCGGCTTTCGCCTTGAGCTGTATAAAGCCAATCTGTGGAATTTAAATGCAAAACGCTAGAAGAAGAGGGGCTTAGCATAATAATCCTTCCTATAATTAAATTTACTTAGTCTTAAGAGATACGTAAGCGCGTGAAGCAAAAAACTTTTAGGCAGGGAACATGAAAACCAGAAAAAAACGTGAAAAAAGTGTACTAAAAAAATACACATTCGTCACTATTTTTAATTCAAAGATATTTACTTGAAATTAAAGACTATTTAAAATGGGGAGAGCTATAATTCAAACTTCCTAAAATAAAGGCACCCTTATCAAAAGGGAATAAGCTCAGGATTGGTTACATCCATGACTGTAGCATAGGTCAAAAACAATAATGAAATCAAACATATGAGAAAGGCAAAAAGAAAAGCTATTTTTTTCTTGAGAAAAGAAAACCATGCACCCCAAAAACACAACGTCGAACCTATAATACAAAAAATCAGCAAAATATCCACTTGGCGTGTTAAAAGCAACACAGCAATGGCATAAAAAGCAGCCAAAAGCACTGCTATAAAAAGACCCCAAAAAGCTCGTGTACGTGGCATAGAGTTTCCTTTCACAAAATATCTTTACTTTCACACAGTGCAACACTAGACTATATGTAAATAAATACTCATTTTAAAATCAGACTGAAAGCATCTTCAGCATATACACTTCACTATAAGCACAGACTATGCCATTTTTTTTGAACAATGCCTAGCTTATTTGTAAAACGCACACAAAATACCTACTAAGTAAGTATTTAAAGCATAACCGCTGGCAAGCTAGACAAAAAATACAGAAGGGTGCAGCCCACAGCAGAAATAACTACATAATTTTATTATTTTTTCCGCATAAAAGACCAGTATTTTTCTTGAGCACTATTTTTATAAACTTGGTACAAGAAAATATAAGAAATACTGGTGCAGAAGTTTTATACTGCGAAAAAAACTTTCCTAAACCGCACATTTTTTTTACATAGCCAAAATATGGGCACATTTTCGCACATTTTTTGGGCAATAAACATTATTGCCTTGACATAAAGCTTTTGAAAACTTAAGCCCTGCATGAAAGAATTTATACAAAAACATCATATTCTCATTGGCATACTTTATGCTAACATTTTGTGTGCCTAATTCTTTTAACGCATGTGGTATGGCTTCACTTTCACTTGTATTTTAATTAGCAAAAGCCATATATACATGTTTGACATATAAAAAAGGACATACACATGGAAATTCATGTTGATATAGATAGTGACATACACATAGTGCACCTTATAGGTCGATGGGATGCGTACTCCACCGCGCAATTTGAAGGTGCCTGCATGGAGTACATTGAAAAAGGCATGCGCCGCATGATATTAGATTTAGCCGATGTAGACTACATTAGCTCTTTAGGACTACGTGGTTTGCTAAACATTGGTAAAAGCTTAGATCCTTTAAACGGCACTATTGTCATTTGCACTCTTCAGCCACATTTACGTAAACTTTTTATTGGCAGTGGCTTTTCTAGCCTTTTTGCCGAGTATCCAGACCTTGAAAGCGCACGTAAGGCTCTACAAAAGAAATAATGATTTCACCAATTATTCCTTGGCGTTACAGGATAACCTCACGGCAAGCTGTGCCTATTTTAGCAGGCCTTGGAGGTTTACTGTGTTTACTTCTAACCTTAGGCTACTTCCATGCACGTGAGCAAATTCTTGCAATTGCAAACGCTCAAGTAAATCAATTTGTTAGCAGCATAAGCCGTCAAGATGACTACTCTCGCCAATGGCTCATGCGCACCCTCCCTTCCTTGGCAGCGCTCTTAACAAAAGCCAATATTGTTACTACTGCCACCACTACAGAAATAGATAAACAAATAACATCTGCCATTTCCGACGACAGAGGAAAGCAGCTCGTTGAAGTAGCTCTTATACACAATGGCATTGTACAGCGTAAATATTATGATAGTTCCGGTATAGTACCTCTAGAACGAGCAGCAAAAACGTTTGAGCACCTTTTATCAAAAGAAGAAATTCTTCAAACTAAAAAGGCCTTTTGGGCATCCCCCCATGTTACTCGCGACCGTAGCATGCATATGCGTTATACTGTTCCCTTGCAAAACGAAAAAGGGGAAACATATGGTATTATTAGCTCAAGCCTAGCTATTCCTTGGTTTTTGAATCGTATTCGCTCTTTTAGCTTCTTTAAACAATGCCTTCCCTTTCTTCTTACTGAAGAAGGAGAGTGGACATTGCCTTCTCAGGCAGATACGGATATTGCCTTTCTCAAAGAAAGAATGCTCCATCATCAGAAAGGTATAATTTCTCTTAAATGGCAAGATATCAGATATATTGCGGTCTTTTTACCAAGTAATCAAGAAAAACTCACCATTGGGGTTCTTATTCCTCGCAGAGATATTTTTGGCTTTTTAGATGCCATTACCACGGCTCTTGTCACAGTGGGTATCATCATACTTATTCTTGCAACCTATGGTTTATATAGAACTTGCAAAACCTTTCTCATTCCCTTGGTACAATTGATGGGAGTTGCAGACAAGCTTGCTCACGGAAAACTTACCCCGCCAATAGAAACTACCTCTATAAAATATATTAAAAACTCCTTAGAAACTGAACAATTACAAAGCGCCACCAATCGTTTGCGCGTGGCATTACACCAGCGCATACGTGACCTTACTATTATGGCACAAACACACGAACGTTTGCACGGTGAATTAACTTTTGCCCGCACCATTCAAAATAGTTTACGTCCTAATACATTACCGCAAATTCCTCATATACCTATGGCTGCCCATGTGTATGAAGCCCGTGAAGTTTGCGGTGATATGTATGACTGTTTTCAATGTACTTCTGATAGCATATGTTGTGTTATCGGTAATGTTGCTGAACACGGCATCCCTGCAGCTTTATTAACTAATCGCATTATGCCTTGCCTGCATGAACTTATTCTTTCTGGTTTATCTCCCAGTAAAGCTTTGGAACATGTAAACCATGTTTTTGGAACAGATCATAAAAAAGGCGGGCTTTTTATCAGCGTTTTTGTAGGCATTTTAGATACGCAAAGCGGGCTCTTTTCCTGGGCAAGTGCTGGGCAAATACCGCCATTTGCCCTTATGGAAAACGCCGCATGGCAGCTCCCTTGGTCAGAAAATGTTCCCTTAGGCATACGCACTCACGAGCAATATGAAGAGCAAACATTACAATTGAACTCTGGGCAATCATTGCTCTTTTTACCACAACGTATACTTTCTGTCCTCAACCCTGCAGGACAAACCTATGGAGAAAAGCAATTACAAACTTTTTTGACCAACAATCATGCTGCACCGGAAAAACTCTTAAAAGAAGTTCTTAAGGATGTAAAAAACCATGCTCAAAGCTCTTTAAGAGATGATATTGTACTTTTTGCCATGCAATGGTATGCGCCCACTGCACAAAAAACATAGAAGGTATATGTTCTTATTTCATACGTTCTAGCTTCACACGTAAACCTTCACGACTTATACCAAGAGCGCGTGCAGCACGAGATTTATTACCATGTAGAAATTGCATAACATCTAAAATATGCTGTGATTCCACATGATTTAAGGTAGGTATACCTTGCTCAAAACTATGTCCTGACGCGGTAGAAGATGCAGATGTTTGTGCAGTAGAAACCATATGTAAAAGTAACTTATCTGCCGTTAAGGATAAATCTTGAGGGGAAATAACATCCCCTTGGGCTAAGAGCATGGCGCGTTCAAGTTCATTTTCCAACTCACGCACATTTCCAGGCCAAGAATGTTGTTGTAAAACATGTATTGCTTCTTGTGAAATTTGCGAAATGGCACGAGGATTACGCTGTATAAAACGTGCAAGCATGTGTTTAATAAACAAGGGAATATCTTCACGTCTTTCACGTAAAGGAGGAATATGTATCTGCATAACATTCAACCTATAATACAGGTCCTCACGAAAAGTACGTTCTTTTACACATTGCTCAAGATCTCTCAATGTGGCTGCCATAATACGCACGTCCACATGCTTAGGCTTGCGCCCGCCAATACGCTCCACAACGCCACTTTCCACCACGTGCAAAAGTTTCGCTTGGCTTTCCAAGGGCATATCACCAATTTCATCCAAGAAAATAGTACCACCAGAGGCTTGCTCAAAGCGTCCCATACGCGCCTTTACTCCGGAGGCTACTCCCATTTCTATACCAAAAAGCTCACTTTCGAGCAAAGTTGCCGGAATAGCAGCGCAGTTAATGGCCACAAAAGGTTTTTGCGCTCTAGGGCTCATATTATGAATATGCTGTGCAAAAATACTCTTACCGGTACCCGTTTCCCCGCTAAACAAAAGCGTACAATCCACACTGGCAGCACGCTCTGCTTGACGCATAACCTCCCCCATAACGGCAGACTGTGTCACATGCATCAAAGGGGATTCTTTGGAATTTTTCTTCTCAAGTTCAACCCGCAGCTGACTATTTTCTTCTATAAGGCGGTCTTGATGGCGCAAAAGCTCTGCGCGAGCAGCTTCAAGCTCTGTCAGCAAACGACTCAACTCAAATTCACGCGCTTCAATACGTACACTCATCATGGCAAAAGCTTCTACCAAGATATTAATGGGATCTTCTGTATCTTCACAAGGCAACAAATCAAAGATGGTTTTAGCCTGTTCATAATCCCCTTGTGCCATTTGTGTACAAATTTCAGTCAATTGCTTATACAAATCACTTGCTGTCATGCGCCAGTCTCCTTCCTTTTCCGGTCTTTGTTATGCCAAAAAAATGGGCAGGTCAAGAAAAATACCATAAAAAATATGTTCCTTGCATGGATAACCCCCTACAGTATAAAGAAGCTCTACCATGATTAGTACCTCCATAAATTCCAAAATCCTTGAAATTTCATTCTATGCAGTACTGCCCACCTTAGAAGGCATTCTTGCCCTTGTGCAAGAATGGGCTACAGAAAGAGGTGTATCGTATGATGACAGGCTTTCTTTACGCCTAATTCTTGAAGAATTGCTGAGCAATATTTGCCTGCATGCCTCCCCTATTCCCAATCAAACAAAAATTGATCTGGCATTGGAATATATCCATACAGCTACGCAAAGAGAAATTCAAGTACAAATAAAAGATAATGGTAAAGAATTTAATCCATTACGCCAAAGCGATGTGCCTGTTGGCAGCGTACATGACACCCCTATTGGTAAGCGCGGTTTATCTCTTGTGCGTTTGCTTACCCTCAACACAAAGTATACCAGAACCGATGGCAATACATTATTATTTACAGTTTCCCTTGATGGTGAAAAAGAAGTTTTCACATCCCCTTCTACACCTGCCATTGGAAGTCGACAACAAAAATGGACAAAAAGGCTTTATACCCTTTGGAAAAACCAACTTGCTTTTAGACAAACCATTCTTTTTACTTTTTATTCGCTTCTTCTCATTTGGGGAGGAGTAGGATTTTTTTACTTCAGTACTCAAACCACATTAAAAAATAATGCCACCACATTAGGTATGCAAGCTATGCATACACAAGCTGTCATAAGTACTACTTTTTTACAGCGCATTCAAACAAATTTATACCGTTTAGAAGCTAATCTCAAAACCATTCCTCTGGAACAGCTCTTTGCTAATGATGCGCAAGATTTTACGTCATATCTTATGCAAATGCCCATAAGCACAGCTATTATGGCTGAAATTCCTGTCATTGGATTTGCCCTAGGGCAAAACCAGCAATCATGGTTTTTCCCCATAGAAGATGGAAAAATTAAAGCACCTCAAAAAGTTTCAGATATGAGCTCTTATGTGGATAGTAAAGGAGCAAGTCATGCATGGAAAACCTTACCTAGGGTTTTTAATGCCGAAAATCCTCATGCTGCCATGATTTGTGCTCTTCCTTTGGGTGGAGCTACAGATAAAAATTTATCCGAACAAGCGCACCATGGCTGGTTTGGGGTTATTATAGAAATGCCATGGATTGCCGATACATTACATAAACTTACTGGTTTTAACAATGCCGTGCCCTTGTACATTGACCATACCGGACAATATGTCATTTTTCCTAAAGGGCGCAGGCTTGGTAGCGGGCCGCAAAGCTTAAGTGATGAAGCAAAACTTTATAATGCACCCAGGTTACAGGCCATTGAGCAAGATATTTTAGAAGGAAAACAAGGCATACAACAATTACGTTCCGTTTTTTCCTCTGATAATACTCCATGGGATTTAAGCTGGAGTGGCCCCACGTCCTTGGTATATGCCCCCATGCAAACCCCAGGCTGGTTTTTAGCTCTCCTAGTGGATAGTTATGAATTGGGTGATGCGCCTGCCTCCTTTCCCATGGCTTTTCTAGTGGTGGCTTTTATGGGGCCTTTGCTCGTCGGCTTTATTACGTGGGTTGTCACGTATAACACTTTACGCCCCTTACACTCTCTCACCACAGCCATCGAAAGGCTTAGCGAAGGAGACACCAATACGCCCTTCCCTTCTGCGCCATATCCGGATGAAATTGGCATATTATTAAATACTTTTGAACGAGTACGCGTAACATTACGCACGTCTTTCCGTAATTTGGTAGATAATGCTACGCGACAACAAAGACTCAGTAACGAGCTTGCCGTGGCCAGAAAAGTGCAAGAATCCATGTTGCCGCAAACCTTACCCCAAATTCCGCATTTAGAAATAGCAGCTTCCATTGATATGGCTTATGAAGTGTGTGGCGATTTGTACACGTGCTTTGTCAATCCCAATACCCCAACACAAGTCCACTTTGTTATTGGAGATGTGTGTGATAAGGGCATACCTGCCGCACTTATCATGAGTCGCGCGGTGTCGCTAGCACGATCTTTACTCATGGATAAAAATTCATCTCCTGCACAAACCTTAGAGCGACTCAATGCATCTCTTTTACGCAATGACACTTCTGCCATGTTTGTAAGCATGCTTATTGCTACCTTAGACACAGAAAAAGGTATTTTCACTTGGGCAAGTGCAGGGCATCCCCCACCTATTGTAACTGCAAAAACAGCGTCGCAAGGCCATATTTTGCCTTGGAGTCAAGAATTAGTGCTTAATGTCAGCACCAAGCAAAAATACTCTAACTTTGAGCTTACTTTGTCCCCTGACCAAGTACTTTTATTATACACCGACGGCGCCGATGAAGCCATGGGGCCACCAAGTAGACATAAAGGACAAATTTACGGGGAAGACAGACTTATTCAGTCTTTTCATGCGGCCAGCAGCACACAAACACATGCGGAAACTATTTTACAAAAAGTACGCGAAGACCTTTTAGAACACATGCACGGCATTCAACCGGCTGATGATATATCCCTCATAGTTATACGTAGAAATATGGATATATAATAAAATGGTAAAATTACATTGCATCGCCATATGGCTAAAAAGCGTTACCTATAATCGACGCTGAAAATATGCTTTGCATGTCTAAACTTAGAACATACTACTTTTACAGTGCAGTAAGATAGTCGACACTGAAAAATTACTTAAATATCAGTAAAAATAGGATTTATAGCTTAA
>CAYJNA010000056.1:0-15368 GCA_964371225.1 uncultured Desulfovibrionaceae bacterium | reverse complement strand
GAGTGAGCGTGCCTTTCTTAAAAACGAGTGGAAACCCGTTTTTAAACATCGACTATGTAGCATCGGCTAAGTACTTTTTCAGTGGCGACTATGTAAGAGAAGGGGAAGCTTCACGGATATGTGCGCTTCCCCTTGTATGAGATTGTTGTGCTATGTAATTATTAGATATTATTTATCTTCTTCAATCCATGCGCGGCTACGTTCCACAGCGCGATGCCATTGATACAATAACTCTTCACGCTTATCGGCGGCCATTTTGGGTTCAAAACGGCGGTCAAGTTGCCAATTGGCGGCTACTTCTTCTTCTGTTTCCCAGAAACCTACAGCAAGGCCAGCCAAATAGGCGGCGCCAAGAGCGGTGGTTTCTGTGACGGTGGGACGTTCTACCACAACGCCGGTAAGGTCGGCTTGGTATTGCATAAGCATACTGTTACGGCTGGCGCCGCCGTCCACACGCAAGGTGGTTAAAGGTACGCCGGCGTCTTTTTGCATGGCGTCAATGATGTCTAATGTTTGTAGTGCAATGCTTTCTAGGGTAGCTCTGGCAATGTGACCACGAGAAGTACCGCGAGTAATACCCACCATGGCACCACGGGCGTATTGATCCCAATAAGGAGCGCCAAGACCCACAAAAGCAGGCACAAAGAAAACGCCGCCATTGTCAGGCACAGTGGAAGCAAGGCCTTCCATGTCAGAGGAATCTTTAATAATTTGTAAGCCATCTCTGAGCCATTGCACCACAGCGCCGCCTACAAACACACTGCCTTCAAGAGCATAGTATGTACCGGAGGGGTTTTGCCAGCCCACGGTGGTAAGCATATTATTTTGACTTGCCTTGGCTTTGGTGCCGGTGTTCATGAGTAAGAAGCAGCCTGTACCGTAGGTGTTTTTAGCCATGCCTTCTTTTACGCAAGCATTGCCGTAGGTGGCGGCTTGTTGGTCGCCAGCTACGCCGGAAATGGGTACAGCCTTGCCAAAAAATTCAGGATGCGTTTGCGCCATTACGCTGGAAGAAGCTTGCACTTCTGGAAGCATTTTGCGGGGTACGCCTAAGATTTCTAAAAGTTCATCATCCCATTGACCGGTGTGAATATTGAAAAGCAAGGTACGGCTGGCATTGGAAGGATCGGTTACATGTGCAGTCTTTTTGCTTAAATTCCAAATAAGCCATGTATCAATGGTACCAAAAAGCAAGTCGCCGGCTTCGGCTTTGGCACGTGCACCGGGAACATTGTCTAAAATCCAACGAACCTTGGTGCCGGAGAAGTACGCATCAAGCACAAGGCCTGTTTTTTCACGGATAATATCGGCTTTACCTTCAGCACGTAATTGATCGCAAAAGCCTGCTGTACGACGGTCTTGCCATACAATGGCATTATACACAGGTTCACCAGTGGTTTTGTCCCACACCACCGTGGTTTCACGTTGATTGGTAATACCGATGGCGGCAATATCATTGCCATTGATGCCGGCGGCTTTGACACAATCGCGCGCCACATGGCTTTGGGTATCAAAAATTTCAGTGGGGCTGTGTTCTACCCAGCCTGGTTGTGGATAAATTTGTGTGAATTCTTTTTGCTCCACTTGAATGATATTGGATTTACGGTCAAATAAAATGGCACGAGAAGATGTGGTACCTTGGTCTAATGCTAAAATATATTTTGCGCTCATGAGAACTCCTTATAATGTAAAATAGTAAAGGGCATGGTTTTCCATGCCCTAAAGATTATACTATGCCGGTAAGTTTGCCTACAGTGAAAGCCACAATGGCGCCCACAAAGGGGGCAGCTACGGGAATCCACGCATAAGCCCAATCGCAACTGCCTTTACCTGCAATGGGTAGGCAAAAGTGAGCAAGGCGAGGGCCAAGGTCACGGGCAGGGTTAATGGCATAGCCTGTGGGGCCGCCAAAGCTTAAACCTAAGGCCCAAACCAAAACAGCTACCATGTATGGGCCGTAGCCTGCAGGAAGTTGTCCGTTGTTTTTATGGAAAATAACAAAGATGCAGAAAATAAGTAAGAAGGTGCCTATAACTTCGCAAATGAAGTTGGCAGGGGTATTACGAATGGCAGGGCCTGTGCAGAAAACAGCCAATTTTGCGCCTGTGTCTTCGGTGCGTTCCCAGTGGGGTAAGTAGGCTAGCCAAACAATAACGCCGCCCATGAAAGCGCCGGCCATTTGGGCGCCCATGGTGGCTAAAGCATGGCCGATACCATACACTCCTAGCATGGTCTTGGCTAATGTTACAGCAGGGTTAAGGTCTGCTTGAGGAGCCCCTAAGGCAACGGCTGTGTAGACACCAAGCATAACGCCAAAGGCCCAGCCGGCAGTGATACAAATCCAGCCACCACCATAGGCTTTTGAATCTTTTAAGATGCAGCAGGCCACAACCCCAGCACCAAAGCAGATCAAAATCATGGTTCCCATAAATTCACCTAGTAAATTAGTCATAATTCCCCTCTGTAGCATGGCCAAACTTCAATAAAGCATAAACAAAAATTAACAGGCCATATATGCATAATTTTTGTTTTATTCCTATGTGTCGCTTGGCTAGCATGTTATAATTCCATTTTCAAGTAGGGGATAGTATCATGCTTTTCATTCGACTTTTTATGCTATTTATTTATAATTATATAAAATTTTTCTGGCAAGGGTAGGGGAGCTACAAAAACGTCTAGAATGAAGTATAAATTTAGTGAATAAAATTAGAAGTATAGTAAGGTATATATTTTTGATTATTTTTATAAAAAACTTGCATAGCTTTGAATTATAAGAGTTTATTAGGAATTATTCTCAAAAAAATAAAAGTAAACGTAGAATTTTTACTTTGCATCCTGTTATAAAAAAATTACACTGTATACAGGTGCATTATACAAATTTGAGTGCATCAGTAGGAAGTGTCATGTCACGTATTTTTCTTTCTTTGCATCCTTTTTATGAAGACGGGCCTATTTTAGGGCGTAAACAAGCCAATCGTGGATTTATGGATGCCTTGTTCCGCCGTGACCCCTTTGATATGTATCATTTTTTTGTGGATAATCCCAAAGAGCTTATACAGCGTTGGCATGAAGTACCTTATGCGGCTCCTTTATTAGACCGCGGTGCTTTACAAGCTTTTCCGCGTACCCAATTGGAAAAGCGTTTACAATTGGTGCCGTACAGTGTGTGTCACTTCTCAGACCCCATGACAGAATTTGCCGCCATGTGCCGCGCACGTAATGCTTTGGCACCCAAGATTTTTCCCATAACGGCGGTTAATCATACCATCAGTTATATAGAATATGCACAAAGCACTTTGGGGCATGTGTGGCAAGGGTGTACCGCGCGTGATGGCATAGGGTGTACGTCAGAGGCTAGTCGCTCCATTATGCAAGCATGGTATGCGCATGCGCGAAAAAGTCGTAATATTCCCGTCGAGTGGAAACAGCCACAGCTTCAAGTTATTCCTTTGGGAGTGCCTGATCCTGACCTTGGCGGACATGAGCCCATGCGCGAAGCTTTTCGTGCTAGTTTAAACCTTGATGCAAAGACAGTATTGATTTTATTATACGGGAGAGTAAGCGTTGTGGATAAAATGGATGTACGTCCATTTTTCAATGCCTTACGGCGCATTCGTGCGCAGCACCCACAGCTTTCCTTTCTTTTTTATGTGGCCGGTGCCATGGATGAAGATGATGCTATGCAAGAGCAAATGCAAGCCTTGGCTAAAGCATGGGATATTCCTTTTGCTTTGGCTCCTAATCCCTCGCGCACCTTAAAAAAACAGCTTTTTGCTTCGGCGGATATTTTTGTTTCGCCTACCGATAATATTCAAGAAACGTTTGGACTTACTTTAATAGAAGCGGCGCAATCTGCCCTGCCCGTCATTGCCAGTGATTGGAATGGCTATAAAGATATTGTGATTCCAGAAGAAACGGGGCTTTTGGTTCCTACTTTGGCGCCCACGGCAACGCCAACTCTTGATGCCATTGCCGGAGTTCTTTTTAATAAATTACATCAATTGTTACGCAGTCAACAAACGGCTTTACATGTACCGTCTTTAGAAAAAGCCTTGGTGCGCCTGATGGCAAATCCTGCTTTACGCCAAAAAATGGGGCAAAATGCCAAGGAACGCGCTACGCGCTTATACACTTTTGACAGCGTGGTGGATGGTTGGGTAGACTTTTGGCATCAACTTGAAAATAATCCCATAAGCCCTGAAGAAGAAGCCTTTTTACGTGGTGTAGAACATCCTTATAATCTTGATTTTGGAAAAACTTTTGCGTGCTACGCCAGTCACCATTTGTGTGAGGAAAGCTTTTTGCAGTGTACAGACTTAGGTAGGGCGTGTTTGGAAAATAAAGCACCTTGGAATAACTATGGTTTAGCCGCTGTAAATATGGTGGAAAGTCTTATTAGAGCATTGCTAAAATGCACCGTACAAGGGTGTACCGTACAGGAACTTTTGCACCAAGCCCAGCAAAGTGTTTGGGGGAAAAAACACTCTCATGAAGTGTTGTATGCGCATATTCACTGGCTTATAAAGCAAGACTTAGTGGAATGCGCTTTGACCTGATGCTTATAGGAGGCGGTCTTGAAATCTTCTATGCATAGCCGTCACTTGCTTACAGCGTCCCCGAAAGGGGGGGTGGAGTAAGCGTGCCTTTCTTAAAAAACAGTGGGAACACGTTTTAAACATCGACTATGGATAGGAGAACCATAGAAGTTTTATGGCAAGTGGAGTAACGTTTTATATTAAATTATTCTTAGAGCTTTGTGATAGCCAATAATCTAAGGTTTGATAAAGTTTTTGCGGATCTATGGGCTTTGTAATATGCTCATTCATGCCACTACGTAAGCTAATTTCGCGGTCTCCTTCCATGGCATGTGCTGACATGGCAATAACGATACTATCTTTATGTACAGGATGGAGGCGTATTTTTTTCACAGCAGTTAAACCGTCCATGACGGGCATTTGTATATCCATAAGTATGGCTGCATATGTGTGTTCTTCCATTTTATCAAGTGCTTCTTGCCCATTGTTTGCTACGTCAACGGTATAGCCTGCTGTTTCTAGGAGTTCTTGGGCAATTATTTGATTTATTTCATTATCTTCTACAAGTAATATGTGTTCGCTGTGTATGTGTTCGCCTTCTGCCAAAGTATCCTGTATGGCGGGAGCACTTGCAATTTGCTCCGTGCTTAAGGGGAGATTTAAAGTAAAAAAGAAGGTGGAACCCTGATGTAATGTACTTTCAATCCAAAGACTTCCATGCATAGCTTCGACAATTTTCTTACAAATAACAAGGCCAAGCCCTGTACCGCCATATTGGCGCGTAATGGAAGAATCGGCCTGAGTGAAGGCTGTAAAAAGTTTTTTTTGTTGTTCTTCATCAAGGCCAATGCCTGTATCTTGCACAGAAAAAACACAAGCCAGCATAGAATTTTGTAGCGGCTCACACTGTATATTTACAGTAATTCCACCTGTTTTAGTAAATTTTAAAGCGTTACTTACCAAGTTAAAAAGTATTTGTTTTATGCGCAGGGGGTCGCCTAAAAGGGTCGTGTCATGATATTGGCTGATTTTTATATCAAAAGTTAATGCTTTATTTTGCGCTTTAGAGCCGTAAAGCGTGTATATTTCATCTCGAATGCTTTCTAATGTGAAAGGGATTTTTTCAAATTGAATCTTCCCTGCTTCAATTTTAGAAAAATCTAAAATATCATTGATGATTCGTAGAAGATTATTGGCTGAAAAAAGAACTTTTTGTACGTAATCGTTTTGCTTTTCAGTAAGTTTTGTTTGTGAGAGTAAATGCATAAGGCCAAGAATACCATTCATGGGAGTACGTATTTCGTGGCTCATATTGGCTAAAAATTCGCTTTTTACTTGTGCATTTTTTTCGGCACGCGCTATATGATGTCTGAGAGAATCCACCATGGTAAGTACGTGTTTATATACACCATATTGTTTTTCATTGTCATTAATATGATAGTCTTCATTAATAACACGTTCTGTTATGAGTATAAGCTCACCCGGATCTTTTCCCAGTTGTCTGCGAATACTAAGTAAAACCCATAAACCAAGGGCTGCCGCAATAATAATGACAAAAACAATGGTAAGTTGGATGAGATATAAAGATTCTTCATACACTTCATTACTTTCAAATGAAGCCTCAATGCTAGAATCTCTATTAAGATTAACAGCTTTTAAAAGCTCATTGGAGGCTTCGTTAAAGAGTTTTCGTGAATCCGTTTGTAATAATCTTATGGCTTGAGAAATATTATTTTTGCGCTGTATTTTGAAAATTTTTTCACTCAAAGCCAAGTATTCTTCCCAAAGCAAGGAAAATTTATCATAAATTTCTTGCTCTTCCTCTGAGGAAATAAGCATTTCATAGTTTTCGCGTACAATGCTCAATTCATGTAAGATATTTTGTATGTTTTGTTCAAATTCTTTGGTGGATTCGGGGTCGATACTATAGATATGGCTGATTTCGTATATTCTATAATCAGATGTGAGGGTATTAATGCGTTGTATGTTGACGGTAGAAGGTAGCCAATTGGTAGAGATTTCTATGGCCTTTTGATTGCATTTCTCTAGCTGTTGTATACTAAAGGCACCAAGGCCAGCCAAAGCAACGAGCAGTACAGCCGTGAGGAGAATTAATTTTGTAGATAAACGCATATGGATTTCCCATTAAAGGATTCGAAAAATATAAGGTAATGTAAAAATATATATAATTATAAATACTTTTAAAACATTAACATAGTGCTTAGAGAGAGGCAAGTGCCTTAAGTAATCCGTATTTATATGTATATTTATTATTTTTTGTGATGTGTTTTTTGATAGTTCTGCGCATAATTGTTGCAGTGCCACTGTCACAAAAAGAAAGACAAAAAAACAGGTGATATGACGTTTTACGCGTTATCACCTGTTTTTATGATATAGTATTATGAAAAACTATGCCTTTATTCGGGCAGTATTGTGGGGGCATTTTTCTTAAGCCATAATTGTAAAACCAATAATGTCCAAAGAGGTTTACGCAAGTCTTTGCTGCCGCTCATATGCGCCTCTACCAATTGCCGCACGGCAGGGGCATGAAAGAGCCCTTGCTTTTGTAAATATTCTGTACCGAGCAATTCTTCCACCAAGGGGCGTAGGGAAGTGCGTAACCATGCCGCCACAGGAATTTGAAATCCGCGTTTATTACGGGTGAGAATTTCTTGCGGTAGGAGTTTAGCAAAGGCTTTTTTGAGTAAATATTTACGTCTAAATTTATTAATTTTATAGCGAACTGGCAACCTTGCAATAAATTCTGCCACGTCAGTATCCAAGAAAGGCGCACGCACCTCTAAAGAATTAAGCATGGAGCAGCGATCTACCTTGGTTAAAATATCATCCACCATATATTGGCGCGTGTAGAGATAAAAAGCTCTATCTATGGCATGCGCTTCACAATGGGCTGGCCATGTATTGAAAATGTCCTTGGTAGGTGCAAATATACGCTCATTTTCAAAAAAGCCTTGGTGTAAGCTTTCAATTTGCGCATTCCAGAGACCTTTTTGCATGTCTGGGGTGAAAGCGGTGAGAAGGTTTTGTATGCGTAGCCACGGTGGTGCGTATGCACCTTGCAAAAATGTGGCTGTGGCTAAACGTAAATTGATATAGCCGGCAGAAGCAGGAAAGTGTGGTGTTATTTTTTCTATAAACCCCTTACGCACACATTGGGGCAGGCGCATATAGGTATCTGCCATTTGGTAACCAATATATGTTTCATATCCGCCAAAAAGCTCATCGGCGCCGTCACCACCCAATGCCACGGTTACATGCTTTTGTGTGGCTTGGGAAAGGAGATAGGTGGGAGCTATGGAAGCATCGGCCATGGGTTCTTCTAAATTACTGGCCACCACAGGAAGAATTTGAGCGCAGTCTTCAGCCGAGAGGATATGCTTGTGATGTTCAGTGGCATAATGCTTTGCCACAATATCTGCATATTTTGATTCATCATAACTGGCTTCAGTAAAGCCTATGGAAAAACTCTTGGTATGCGCGCTTTGCTCAGCCATAATACCCGTTACTATGCTGGAATCTATGCCGCCGGAAAGAAAAACGCCCAAGGGTACATCACTAATCATGCGCTTTTGTACCGCTTTGGAAAGGAGTATGCGTAATTCTTCAGCTAAAGCCTCTTCGCTTTGCTCTATGTGTTTGCTGTGCTGCGGATAGGGGAGATCCCAATACCGTTGTAATTGTACTTGCCCTTCTCGTACCAAAAGCGCATGCGCAGGGGGAATTTTATGCACTTGATCATACATACTTTGCGGTGTGGGTACGTATTCATAGGCTAAAAATCGCATGAGTGTGGGAGCTTTTACTGTGAGCTCAAGATTGGGAAATTGGCGCAAGGAAGTAAGCTCAGAGGCAAAAACAAAGCGGCCTTGTTGCATTGTGTAGTAAAAAGGCTTTTTGCCAAAACGGTCACGCGCGCAAAAAAGTACCCTTTGCTTTTTATCCCATAGGGCAAAAGCAAACATGCCATCAAGATGTTTAACGCATTCTTCTCCGTAGGCATGCCAGCTATGCAAGATAACTTCTGTGTCGGAATTGGTTTTGAAATTATATCCCTTTTTTTCTAATTCTTTACGCAGTTCAAGAAAGTTATATATTTCACCATTAAAAGTGACACTTATTTCTGCTTCCTGCTCTGTGCTTGAAAAGGAGTGCATGGGTTGTGCGCCGGTGTGTAAATCAATGATGGACAGGCGTCTATGCCCAAAAGCTATCTGCCCGTCAATATAATGCCCTTGTCCATTGGGGCCTCTATATTCCATGGCGTCTGTCATGCGCGAAAGCCACAGGGCGGCGTCTTGGGGAAGGGAATTATGGTCTAACTGTAAAAAACCGGCTATGCCGCACATACTGTCTCCATTGTCGATGGCATGTTGTAAGGGAAATGTCTGTTCAAAAAATACAATTAAGTAAAAAATATCCTATCTTTTTAAAGAGTAGAGCTGTTTTTTTCAGCTTGGCACTGTAATACAAAGTTTCAGGCTATGCAAGATATTGTCTAGGACGCATGGCGCTAGGATGCCTAGGGAGAGTATATGGTAGAGTATTTATAGTTGTGTTTTATTGAAGGTTTTATCTATATAGTTGACACTTAAAAACATGTTTCCACTCGTTTTTAAGTGTCAACTACGCATCCTATTTACAGTCTTTGCTATAAAAGCGGAACCCCCCAAGGAAAAAACCAGAGGGGGTATCCAAATTTTACGAGTCCAACTACAAAAGTAGTTGGCCTTGTTGTATTATTGCTTGCCCAAATAAATCCTGCTAAAATATTTAGTAAGCAATTCCTTATTGCCATATGCTCAAGAAATGTGCAATATTTTTTTAAAATTTTTGTAAATTTATGGAGAAGATGAGCTATGGCAAAAAATTATTCTTACGCTCTTAGTATTGATCTAGGCATTGCTTCCATTGGAACAGCCCTTATTCGCCTTGATACTGATGGAAATGCGCTCGGAATCTTAGATGCCGGAGTGCGTACTTTTGAAACACCTCTTGGTGCTGCAGAAAGGCGTGCTGCTCGTCAATCGCGTAAGACTATACGCCGTAGGCGTCAGCGCTTACGCAATTTACAAAAGCTACTGCAATCGTATGGACTACTTCCTATCGATGCTGAAGAACTCAAACAACTTATGAAGCGTTCTCCCTATCGCTTACGAGCACATGGTGTTCGACATAAATTTACAAGTTTACATGAGCTTGGGCGTTGCCTTTTGCATATAGCAAAATTTCGTGGTGCAGGTTTTTTAAACCAAAGCGAAGAAGATGCAGACATAAGCACTGAACAGAAGAAAAAAACAACGTCAACGGAATCATTTTATCGCAATCTGGAAGCGCAACTACAGCATAAAAATCTTTCTCTTGGGGAATATTTTATGCAACGCTTACGTGATAATAGTGTAAAGAAGACTGTACGCCGACGTGACCGTTTTATTACTGAAAATCTCGTGGATTATGCCGTGCCGCGTTTTTTGGTGAAGGAAGATTTTCACGCTTTATGGAATATGCAAGCCACTTTTTATCCAGAACTTCTTTCCATATGGAAGGAGGATATTTATCAGGTTATTTTTTCCGATAGACCTCACGCTCCCTATGCCACGGGTGTGTGTTCACTTGACCCAGATAGTGGGGAAGAGCGTCTCCCAAGGTTGCATCGCTTATCTGAAGAGCGTCGAATTTACGAGCAGATAAATAATTTACGCTATCAAACGGCGGACGCTTCCTATTCTCTTACCAAAGAAATGCGTGATGCATTGGTATATATAGCGTTTAGCGGCTTACCACAAAATAAAACTAGTATTAAAAAAAAATTGCAGAAGTATGTACCAAAAAAAGAAAAAATTATTAAAATAAATATGCCCGATGAGGCTACAGTTATTAAGCCTTTAAGCCATGTATTGGCTTTTGCTCACATTGCATATTGGCAGAATATGTCTGTGTCAGAACAAGATAATATATTGGAATTTATAGCCAATCCGCGTCTTAATCCGCAAGATAAAGATAGTCGTCTTATGTCTGAAGAGCAATTTTTACATGCATGCGCTGAGAGATTGCATATACCTATTGAAGCGCAAGGCTTGCGCCTGTTATCCAGTGCGTTACATATACTCCCCAAGGATAGAAGTGCTCTTGGAATCTCTGCTACACAACGTATTTTAGAAAAGTTGCGTCACGGTGTGAAGAAAGATTGTGATGGAGAGCAAGTATGGTATCCTCTTACCTTTCGTGAAGCGGCTGATGCATGTGGCTATAAGGCTGAGGAAGAGCTTAAACGCAGTATTGCAGGAACCATGGAGAAATTACCCTATTACGGGCAGGTTTTACGGCATGATGTAACACCGGTGCATCCTTGGCACAAAGGGCAAGCTGCGGCAGAAGAAGCAAGCTTTGGGCGTGTGCCTAACCCAGTGGTGCATGTGGCTCTTAATCAATTACGTAAAGTAGTAAATGAAATTATAGGATTATACGGTAAACCTCAGCGTATTCATGTGGAGTTGGCGCGTGAGTTTGGCATGTCACAAAAAAAGCGTGATGAGCTGGACGCCGAGCGTAAAAAACGCACCAAAGAAAATGAAGATTTTGACAAAGAACTGCGTGCCCACAATATCCGTCCTTCACGTAAAAATCGTATTAAGTACCGTTTATGGAAAGACCAAGGCTTCAAGGATATGTATTCCTTAGAAAATATTTCTCTAACAGATTTTGCTTTGTGCGAGGTAGACCATATTATTCCGCAATCGCGCGGTGGATCTGATACCTATGCCAATTTAGCTTTGACCAAAGCGGACATAAATTTGGCTAAAGGTGACACCTATGCACATGACTTTATACAGCAAAAATATCCTAACCAATGGCAACATATTTTACAAAAACTCTCTGACAAAAGTTTTAGTAAGGCTAAAGCGTGGCGTTTCATGCCCGATGCGCAGCAGCAATTTGAAAAGCAAGGCGATGCCGACCAAACAGACCATCGCCTTACAGATACCAGCTATATGGCAAAAATGGCAGCGCGGTATTTATCCGTCTTATGCGAAAATGTTATTCCTGTACGTGGGGGGATAACTGCACGATTGCGCCATGTTTGGGGCTTAGATGGTGTAGAATATGAGCTTATGGGCTTACCCATACGCAAAGAAATAATACATGCAGATACGGGTGAAATTATGTTGGATGCGTGGGGCAAAGAACTACGTAATCCTGAGTGGAAGGCTAAACCGCGCATAGATCATAGGCACCATGCGCTGGATGCCATAGTGCTTGCTTGTACCACGCGTAGCATGGTGCAACAGATGGCAAAGGCAGAAAAGCGAGATAGACGTTTACCTGACTTTCCAACACCTTTTGGCAAGGATAGCACAACTTTTAGAGCTGCTGTATTGCAGGCTTTACGAGGGGTTAAAGTGTCTCCCAAGGCGGAACATGGCTTAAATGATAAATTGCACGACGCGACAAAATACCGTGTAATTTGCCGCAATCCTAGAGATAAAGAAAGTTCTATCATTGTATATCAACGTTCTTTTTCCAATATAAAATCTAAAAAAGACGTAAACAATATAGTTTTTTCCTTGCATACATTGCCGCCTAATATGCCTGAAATTATCTTGCCTTACGAGGAATGCGTGCAAAAACATAATGCTATAGAGAATAAATATATGGCAGCAGAACAGGTTTTGCGAGAACGCAATATTTCAAATCGTCAAAAAGGCTTAAGGGAAGTAAATATTGATGAAGCAAATATTGTTAAAGAAGCCTTGCGTTTAGCGCAAAAGATAGACGGTATTGGGCATAAATATAAGAAGGTGGAACCGAAAAATCTTGTGGGAGTCTGCTTAAAAAAACAGTGTGGTTTTGAGCCTAAAAATAATTTACGTGTAGATTTTTATGTAAAACAAGATGGAAGCATAGGGTGGGAATGTATTTCTCGCTTTAATGCTAATCAAAAAGCGTTTACGCCCTCATGGCAAGAGTTGGGAGGCAAACTTTTATGGTCTGTATATAAAGGTGACGTGCTTGAGCTGAATGTGGATGCAGATATGAAAGCAAAACTTAAAATGCCTGTCGCTGAGGGCAAGGTGCTTTGTAAGGTTCAAATGTTTTCAAAAAATATTTGTAAAGTAAATATACTTTATGATGCACGTGAGTTAGTTGGGAAAGAGAGTGGTGCACGTTGGACATCTGGTAATTCTGGACTTATTACATTTACCAAATCACAAGCCCGTAAGGTGGAGCTTTCTCCCTTTGGGAAAATTTTGCATAAACATGTAAAGCTGTGGCATGGCAAGAAAAAGACGTAAAGCTGATCCTCCTTCGGCATATGCAATCATGTGGGTAGTGGTCATGTTTGATCTTCCTGTGGGAAACAAAAAAGAAATGCGTCTTGCCACACGCTTTCGCAACTCTTTGCTGGAGCTGGGCTTTGTGCGTAAGCAATTTTCTGTGTACTTACGTCACGTAGAAAGTTTAGAAAAAGCACAACGCCTAGCTCAGCAAGTATCTTTGTGTCTTACGGAGAATGGCTCGGTATCGGTTATGTTCATAACAGATAGACAATACGGTATGACAAAAAATTATTTTGGCATGGCAAAAAAACGTAATGAAAGCCAAGAACTTAAAGAACAAGGGCAACTTTTTTTGTTTTAAGAAAAAAGCCCCTTGCCTTGTTTTGGTATGTACACCTTTTTCTCCATGGGGATAAGGGGAAGCGTGAGCAAGCTAGCTTCTTTTTGGGTAAAGGCTTTAGCAAGACTAAAAGCCATACGTGAAGCTACAGAAGCTAGTATATGTCTTTCGCCAGCCAAGGGGAGAGGGGTACGTAAAATTTCTGCTATGGCTTTTTTATGTTTGGGTTCAAGTGTTTGTTCATTGTGCAGTGTTTTGCATGAGAGTACCAAGGTGTCCACAAAAGGACGTAGAGGCTCCATCATATCATCAGCAAGGCAAAAGGCATTATACGTATTGTGATGCTGTACACCAATAAGGGGAAGTAAACCCGCGCCACATAAGGCACGCGCACACGCTGCACGTATAATGGTATAGCCGTAGTTTAAAAAAACATTGATCCCTTGTGCATTTCTATCCCTAATAAAGTCCCTTCCAAAAAGAGCTGGCCAGTAAAGCCGCGCTGCTTGGGCTTCTTTATTGTCGCTGTCCCCACTACGTACTTTTTGAGATAATAGTAAAATTTGTTGGGCTTGAAGGGATTGTGCCTCATGCTTTTGTAATATTTGGCTTTGGTTATGAATTTTTGCCACAATAATGCTTTGCCACAAGCGTTTTTTGAGGATGGGGGAGGCTGTCATTTGTGCTGTCACCACAGGGAGGCTTTTATAATGCGTACCTGTGGGCAGAGCCAAAGATATGGGCAGATAATTTTTACCGCAAATGATAACAGGTATGCCGTGCTCGGCTAAAGTCGCTAAAAAATTTTTAGAAAGGGTGCAGCCTTGCGCGCTTAAAATTACAGCGCTTAGTGTATCTGTAGGGATTTTTTTAAGAATTTCTCGATCATGTTTAATGACAACGCAACCGCGTTCCACACAAAGATGCCTCTCATTTTCTGCTATTTCCAAAAGAAAATCTGCCATAACAGTCCTGCCTGTTTTGAAAAAAGATAGGATACGTTGTAAAATCTTATTATAAGAGAACTCTTTTTTCAAGACGCAATGCCTATTTTTATAAGAAAAATAGTGTATTGCGTCTTGAAGAGTTTAGCAGGATTCATTTGGACAGGCAACTACAACGGCCGTTCTGGCCGTAATGGGCAGAAGACAAGTTTAGCAGGATTCATTTGGACAGGCAACTACAACTACCTAATACACGAAGCAAGGGAAGTTAATAGTTTAGCAGGATTCATTTGGACAGGCAACTACAACTCTGTATAACTTCACTATGCCGAGTGGGCAAGTTTAGCAGGATTCATTTGGACAGGCAACTACAACTTATCAAGCAAAACCATTAGCTAGTAATATAGTTTAGCAGGATTCATTTGGACAGGCAACTACAACTAGTTCTGAATATTAAGTAACCTATTTAAGAGTTTAGCAGGATTCATTTGGACAGGCAACTACAACTTATGTAGACGTGCGTAAATCTGCTCTACAAGTTTAGCAGGATTCATTTGGACAGGCAACTACAACCATAGGGTATGGCGTATTCATATAGAGCCCAAGTTAACCAGGATTAATTTGGAAAGGCAACTACAACAATGAAATAATAAGTCAGTACAGTTTTGAAAGTTTAGCAGGATTCATTTGGACAGGCAACTACAACGAAGACTTTGAGCGTTCTGAGACCGCAAGAAGTTTAGCAGGATTCATTTGGACAGGCAACTACAACGCCTGTTTGGTGGTGGTAGTAGCGGTATGCAGTTTAGCAGGATTCATTTGGACAGGCAACTACAACGAACCTCCAATATATACGGGTTCTTGAATAAGTTTAGCAGGATTCATTTGGACAGGCAACTACAACCACCACTTCCTCGCAGAAGAGAGAAACGCAAGTTTAGCAGGATTCATTTGGACAGGCAACTACAACTCAAACAAAAGACAAACTGCCATTTCCCGGAGTTTAGCAGGATTCATTTGGACAGGCAACTACAACTACTGGCTACGTCGGCTAACTTATACTGCGAGTTTAGCAGGATTCATTTGGACAGGCAACTACAACCAGCGCCTAAATGAAAGCATACGATGGGCGAGTTTAGCAGGATTCATTTGGACAGGCAACTACAACTAGAAAATTACTCATGTTACTTGTTGTAATAGTTTAGCAGGATTCATTTGGACAGGCAACTACAACTCCCAGTACAGAGGGTAT
>CAYJNA010000055.1:0-15556 GCA_964371225.1 uncultured Desulfovibrionaceae bacterium | reverse complement strand
AGTGAGCGTGCCTTTCTTAAAAACGAGTGGAAACACGTTTTTAAGCATCGATTAGGTATATAAGAAATACAAAAATGGTGAAGGGCATTTGCCTTTTATATAAAAAAAGTGGCCTTGCAAGCCCGTAAGGAAATACTATGCAATATATTCTCTTTCTCACCGCAACCCTGTTCTTTAGCATGTGCGATGTGGCTCTTGCCGCTGAAGAAGAATTTAAACCTTTTGAAGTCATTGTCGGCCTACTCATATTGTTTTTCATCTTTTGGCTTATTAAAAAGCTTATTGGTGGGCTTTTTACATCTTCAAAATCTAAAAAAAGTAACGGCGGAAAAAAGAAAAACAAAAGCTCTCACGATGATGATGACGACGATGACGACGATGATGATGACGACAACGATAGCGGCAGTGATGATGATTAATGTCTATAAAGGGACGTAGTCCCATAATAAAGCTAAGATTGCTAACAAAAACCACTGGGGGAAAACCTTTTTGCGTAAAAAGTTTCCCCCAGTCCGCCTTCCAAAAAATTTCAATTATGGCAAACAGTTATATTTGAAAAATAAGGTTTACCTAGAGTCTTGGCAAGTCACATCTCACATCTTGCTCATTACCTGCCATGGCGAAGCCAATACAACTATGCGCATAGCATTACAACGCCATTACACTCTTTTGCACGGAAACACCCATGAGAAAAAATTTTATAACTTGGCTACTAGCACCTTTATTAGCTTCATTTTTGCCCTTCAGTACCGCCCATGCCTACACTCCCCCTGTACCGGAAAAATATACTTGGCGTGGCAGCTGGACTTTATACCCTCAAGATGCCGATTTACGCTTAGCCCGTAGCATAAGCCTACACACAAAGACAGAGCCGCACTTCTTACAAGAGTGGGAAAGTGGCGCAGCGGTGCTCTTTCCCGTACATATCAGCGAAGCCGGTACCTACAGCATAAGTATTACGTATAGCCGACAAAGTGTCATGCAAAAAAGTTTTACTGTGGGCGTATTTGTACTAAAAAACCCCACAGTGTGTAGTATGCTTGAAGCCAATCCTCACTTTTATGCAGAAATTCCAATTACCAAAGATTGGACTGACTTCACGCAAAAGCATATAGGTACCCTTACCTTGTCTCAAGATTCGGTATATCTTCTTTTTACCAATAAAGATCACGCGCCTCATGAATACATCATGAACTTACAACAAGTACGTTTAAATAAAGAATAAATACGAAATGCCCTTGCATACCAGAGTACGCAAGGGCCATGTATTTAGTGTTTACTTATATTAAACAGGAAATACTTTCTCGAAATAGCTATCAATTTCATCGCCTTGTACAGAAATGGGATACGATACGGAAGTATACCCGTCACCGGAGAAGCTTCTATCCACTTCCACAAGGAGATGTACTGCATCCTCAGTCACAATGAAGCTGAGCTCCACTTCCTCAATGGTGCGGCTATGCCAACTAAAACCACCACTGGGGCGCATTTCAATTTCTTGATATACACCGGACGTGCTGGAGAAGTTTGGTGTATTTAAATAGCCCACTTCCACATCTACTTTCTTAAATTGAAAGCCGTTTTGTAAAAATTTATCCAGCATGAGAATCACAGCAGGATGGGGCTGTACGGTAAGGTAGTCACGGTCGCCGCTATCTAAGCCGGACTCAATATCAAGATCTGTATACACCCATACTTTGGATACATTTTTCCCTGAAGCAATGGAAGTGATGGGCGTTTCTGCAGGCAATGTAAAGCTAAATGGAATTTCATACTTTTCACCAGCTTCTATCTTCATGGGCTGGTCAATTTTTAAAGACCCCACAGTTTTAGAAGTGGTATAATCCTCTTCTTCACCATCCACCTCGCGTGTACCTTGAGCCAAAGTTCTCACAGAAATGGTCACATGATTCACATCTTGATCCACTTTACCGCCTTGAATATGTACCGTACCTGTAAGTATATCACCTTGCGTTACCGTCATAGCGTCTAAAACGGTGTCCACCTTTGCACTACCAATACCCACTTTCGCTAGTAATTTACCAAACATACTTTCTCCTTATTGTTTATAACACATATAGTATTGTTACTTTTTAAAGATTATTTCATCTGCTCAATATGCTTCATGAGTACTTCAAAAGCTTCCATATTGCCATTATCTTGTGCATAGCTCAAGGTTGCTTGACCATCATTATCGGAAAGCAAGGGGTTAGCACCATGCGCCAAAAGTAATTCCACAAGCTCCTTAGTTCCATCCATAACCACATACATAAGTGCCGTGGCGCCGTCACTATCCTTGGCATTCACATCCACTTTCTTATCTAGTAAAAACTTCACGCATTCCATAAAGCCCGGAGAAGCAGCATACATAAGCATGGTGGCGCCGGTCTTGGTGGTGACGTTTATATCTGCACCATTTTTCATGAAGAAAAGCATCATATTTTCTTGATCCGTACTACCGGCTGCCATGACAGGTGTTTCACCATTACTATTTTTAGCATTTATATTAGCCTTGTTCTTGAGCAAAATTTTAGCAGCTTCCTCTTTACCTAGCATTGAAGCATAAAAAAGTGCCGTCATGCCATTAGGATCAGCAAAATCTACAATGGCTTTATTATCGATGAGCACTTGTATGGCGCTTGTATTATCAAAGGCCACCGCCGCCATAAGAGGCGAAACACCATTCGCATTCAAAGTATTCACATCTACGCCGCTCTTAATAATTTTTTCCACAGCAGCAGTATCTTTTCCTTGTATGGCTTGTATTAACTCGTTAATACCATTAGCCCATGAAATCTGCGGCACAAGAAAAAAAAGACAAAAACAAAGGATACAAAACTTACGATGCATATACTCTCTCCTCTAGGTTAGGTGTATAAATACTTCAGCTACGTCTATCATGATACATAAAATAAAGAGAATCAAGAGGGGGGTGGCATAATTCATTACTGTGATGATAAATTTATATCCCTCCATATATGCAAGGGCGTTGTAAAAAAGTATCACCTTGTAATTTTACCTAAAAAGCATACTAGCGCATTGCACATATAATCCTTTGAAATTACATAGAATACACCACTTCATCTCGAAGATGAGAAAAACAAAATTTATATCTTTTCAAATAGATACTTCAAGACACTGTCAATACTGATTTTCATAAAGAATAAGGGTAGTTCAAATCATGAAAAAACATGGCATAGCCATCTATGACTACCTCTTAGGGATTTATAGACCTGAACTTACAGACATTTTACATACTGCCCCAGTAACGATTGAACTTGGTCTTGACCAGCGCACCGTAAAAAGTTTAGCTTTAGGCGGCAGGCGATTTGGTAACCGCAATTATTCAGGCATACGAAAAGGGAAGGGTTTCGCCTTACTAAAAAACAAGCAATGTAGTTATCATCTTTTCAAAAAGTCCCCACCCAGCAAATAAAACAAAATAACACCAAAAAATACCATGACAAAAATAACAACACCTAAAGCAGATGGTTTTTACATGCCAGGTGAATTTGCACCGCACGATGGCTGCCTTATGATTTGGCCTTGCCGCTTAGGCTCATGGCCGCATGAAGCAAAGGCAGGGCGTAAAGCCTTCACGGCGGTGGCTAAAGGCATAGCTCTTTCTGAAAAAGTATATATGCTGGTAAGCGAAGAAGGCCGCGCATCTGCCCAAGAAGCATTAGGACATGTACCCCATGTGGAACTTATCTTCATGGAAAGTGATGATGCTTGGGCGCGTGACGTGGGGCCTACATTTGTAGTAAATGCACAAGGCGCGCGCCGCGGTGTGGACTGGGTATTTAATGCTTGGGGCGGCGATTTTGACGGCCTTTACACAGATTGGACGCAAGATGATAAGGTGGCACAGGCTTTTTGTGATATTTTAGGCGATGCATGTTATTGTGCTCGCCCCTTTGTGTTGGAAGGCGGCGCTATACATAGCGATGGTGAAGGAACCATACTTGTTACGGAAAGTTGTTTACTTTCTGCAGGGCGTAATCCTGAACTGAGCCGAGAAAGCATTGAAGAAAGATTATGCACCTACCTTGGAGCCCAAAAAGTTATCTGGCTTCCCCGTGGCATTTGGAATGACGAAACCAATGAACATGTGGATAATGTTTGCGCCTTTGCACGCCCAGCAGAGGTAGTGCTGGCCTGGACGGAGGATGCACAAGACCCCCAATATGCTCTTTCAAAGGCGTGCCTTGATGTTTTGGAAAACAGTTATGATGCACAGGGACGCCCTTTCACAATACATAAGCTCCCCATTCCTGCACAGCCTGTATGTGTTACGGAAGAAGATCTAAAGGGCTATGTATTTGCAGAAGGCGAAGATTTTCGAGAGCTGGGAGAAAGACTTGCCGCCAGCTATGTAAATTTTTATATTTCCAATGGGCATATTCTTCTGCCGCAATTTAGCGATGTAAACGACGCTGTGGCAGTAACTATTTTAGCTTCCGTATTTCCCGAGCGTGAAATTTTACCCATAGCTGCACGAGATATTCTTGTGGGCGGCGGAAATATTCACTGCATTACGCAACAAATACCTCAAAAAAAACAAGGATAACATATGCGTACCGTAACTTTGGGCGCCATTCAAATGCGCTGTACCCCTCATGTGGCAGAAAATATTGATACTGCAGAGCAAAAAGTACGTGAAGCCGCTTCAAAAGGCGCGCAAATTATTTTATTGCCAGAGCTTTTTGAACGCCCGTACTTCTGCCAAGAAAGACGGTATGAATATTATGACTATGCGCTTCCTGTGAATGAAAACCCTGCTGTAGCGCGCATGCAAGCTTTAGCCAAAGAATTACAAGTGGTACTCCCTGTCAGCATTTATGAGCGTGACGGTAATCGCCTTTATAACACTGTGGTTATGGTAGATGCTAACGGAAGCCAACTTGGTATTTACCGTAAAACGCATATTCCTGACGATCACTATTACCAAGAAAAATTTTACTTCACCCCAGGTAATACGGGCTTTAAGGTGTGGAATACGGCCTTTGGTAAGGTGGGTGTGGGTATCTGTTGGGATCAGTGGTTTCCGGAAACGGCACGCGCCATGGCTTTACTGGGAGCAGAAGTGTTACTCTACCCCACCGCCATTGGTTCGGAGCCCATTTTAGAATGCGACTCCATGCCCCATTGGCAAAGGGTTATGCAAGGCCATGCAGCGGCAAATATTATGCCTGTGGTGGCGGCCAATCGCATAGGTCTAGAATGTGTAGAACCATGTGAAGCCAATGGCGGACAAAAATCTTCATTGGATTTTTACGGCTCATCCTTTATCACCGATGCCACAGGCGCCATAATAACGGAAGCAGGCCGCCAAGAAGAATGTGTGCTTTGTGCTAGTTTTGATTTGGATGCCTTAGCGCAAAATCGCTTACATTGGGGACTTTTTAGAGATAGACGCCCCCATTGCTATACAGGCATAAGCACCTAAGTATATCATTTTTTATTTATAAATCAATACATTACATTCGAATTCTTTTATATTTGTAAAATACCGTGTCTCACCCCATGAGGCGCGGTATTTTTTGGCTCAATATAAGTAGTCGATGCTTGTAAAAACATGTTTCCACTCGTTTTTAAACATCGACTAAGTATAAATTTACACTGAACATATAATACTTTACCATGATATACCGATTAGAGCTATTACACTTTAGCATGGGGAGTATCATGAAAAATAATAGTAAGGTTTACTGTATTTTTGTTGCATTACTTATACTTAACACCATTGGCATATTTGTAGAACTTAGCTTCTTATGGGCTAGCCTCCTTTTCCTTTGTAGTCTTATATTGACAGGTTTAGGTATTTTCCTGCTTTTGAATGCACAAAAGGAGCATAAAGAAGACCTTACGGCTCTTACGCACCATTTTCACACCATGCTTGAAACTAAAAACATCACGAATTTTCCAGTTCCTGAAATTTTTGCAGAGCTTTGTGAGGTACAAAAAAAATGGCATACGCACCTCACCAAAATACAAAACGAATTAACACTAGTACAAAATAAATATGAAGAAAATTCTTCACTCCTCTCTCAGTACAGCCATCAAAAAGAGCAACAAGAAACTACTTTAGAAAATATGCAAAAAATTGGTAATAAAGCCGCCAATGTTACCAAAAAACTTGCTTCCGGTGTGCGCGAATTTACCCATGTGGTGGGCGAAGTGCAAACGGGAATGTCTTCACAAGTAAGCCATCTTGAAAATACGCATGCCTCCATGATGATTATGATGCAACATACTGATGAGTCAGTACAAAAGGTACACATAGCTTCACAAGGGGCAGATAGCTCGCGCCAAAATGCCTTAGTGGGCGCCCATGATGTTAAAAGTGCTGTAAGCGGCATTGAATTAGTTAAAGATACAGTACTTTCACTGAAAGAAACCATGAATATACTTGTGGAAAAAACCAACGACATTGGCAAAGTTATGGGCGTTATCAATGACGTTGCCGATCAAACCAACTTATTGGCTCTTAATGCCGCCATTGAAGCCGCCAGAGCCGGTGATGCAGGGCGTGGTTTTGCTGTGGTGGCCGATGAAGTACGCAAGCTAGCAGAAAAAACCATTGTGGCCACCAAAGAAGTGGAAAGTGCCGTTAATAGTATCCAAATTGAAACCAATCGAAATATGGAAACCGTTTCAAAAGCGGTGGAATATACCATGGAAAGTGCGCAAAAAGCGACGCAAGCAGGTATTTTCATGCAAGACATTGTGAAAGGGATGGACGAAACAGCCAGCCAACTCAGTGATATTGCCCATGTGGCCAAGGTGCAGCTACATACCGGCCATCAAGTTACTGAAGCCCTTGGCGCAGTACAAAGTGTTTCTGCCAATACCAGCGAACATATGCGTAATTTTATGAACACATTGGTGAGTTTTTCCAGCAGTGTAGATGAAATTGGCATTATTGTTCACGCCTTAGATACAGGAAACCTTGAAGGAGCCTCGTCCAGCGAAACCTTTATCACATGGACACATGACCTTGAACTGGGCATTCCCATCATTGATAACCAACACAAAGAGCTTTGTAAGTATATCAATAAACTTTATAAGGCTATGCAAAATAATGCGAATAAAAGCGTGTTAGAAGATATTCTTAGTGGCTTATCAAGCTATACCGAATCGCACTTTAAAACGGAAGAAGGCATTTTTAGCGCCAGCGACTACCCTGAGACTAAAAAACACAAAGAAACACATGGTAAATTTGTAGCCAAGTTAAAAGACTTTAATACGCAGCTTTCCAGCGGGCATGCTGTGCTCAGTATGCAACTTCTGGAATTTTTAAAAGACTGGCTTATAAAACATATTATGGGCACAGATAAACACTATGCAAAATATATTACAAAATAATTGAAAGATAATTGAACGATGTAAAATAGAAAGATATAAAATAGAAAGCCGCATAATGCTAAGCCAGAGCCAAGCATCATGCGGCTTTTATATATTTTACACTAAGCCTTCATTTTTCGAAAGTTCACATGCATTACTATGCAGAAGTTTTTCTTACCAATCACTAGGTTTTCCCAAGGGGCCACGCGGAATATCTTCCCCAAAACTATACGCCCCCGGTCTTTGTGCCTCGCTCAATTGCGCACGCCCATAGGCCGTTAAAGCTTTGCGTAATGCCTGCACCTCATAGCCAACTTCAGGCACAATAAAGGCTTTTAAGCGCGCTCCTTCTGTAGGCCGCATAAGCCGCACATAACAATTTTTAACGCCTTCTTGCTGTAAAAGCATTTCCCGCACATATTCAGGAAAAACATTTACCCCACCCACTTGTACCGCTTTATCACGTCTCCCGCTATGCGTAAAAGTACGTGTACCATGCCAAGCTATATGATCTAAAAGATCATAGCTCACCTCTTGGCCACCCGGTAAAGTACGTGCTAAAACTTCGGTGCTCGTGCCCTTTGCAGCACGCTGTAAGTGCCCCAACAAACTAAAAGGCTTACCGGCATGGGGGCGACATCCTTTTTCAATTCTTGAGTAATTTTTCAGTTTTGACTAACTCGTCGACGCTTAAAAATATCGCGGCACACTGTAAAAAACGAGAAAAAATAAAAGATTTTTCACAGTACACCTCGAAATATAACCATCATGAACTCTTCACTTTTTACCCTACTCAGTGAATGCTGGGGAAGATGGCTTTTCTCACTCTTGCTCATTTTTTACCACAGTGCTTTCTGGCATCACCAATTGCACAGGCACAGCATGTGTTACTTTAGGATTCATACTTTCTTGCGCTGTGTTCTCTGGTGACGGCGCAGAAGATGGTGACGTAGGCGCAGCAGGATTTGGTGTTTCTGCATTTTCCTTAACCACATAGGTTACTTTAGGTTTTTCTGTAGATTCCTTAGGTGGAGCAGGGACAACAGGTGCTGGCGCCTTTACCGGCTCTTGGGCTGTCACAGCTGTATTTTTCGCGCCGTCTGTGGCATGGGGAAGAGCTTTTTCAGCTTCCATGGGCTGAGCTGGTTCTCTTTTATTTCCTGTCACATACGTAACCGTTGGCGAAGCTGCTGGTGTCACGGAATCCAAGGCAGGAGCGCCTTGCCCAGTGGAGGCAGGACTAGCCGTAGGGCTGGTAGGTAAAGGAGTCAAAGCAGAATTTGTACCCGAATCGTTTAGCACTTGAGGCTGCGCTGCCATATCTGATGGAGATTCGCTAGGCGCAGATGCAGTACTTGGCGTAGGGGAAGTAAGCACTTCTCTGTTTTCTTCTACGGGAGCCGGTGAAACTACAGCTGGGGATGGTACAGTGGCAACAGTAGGCACTGGAGAAGATTTTTCACCCTTTCCAACTGTTACAGTGGCTTTATCTTCCGTTTCAAAACGTGTTTCAATGGCGTCATCAGCTCCAATTCTTCGCCTCTTCTCACGAGGTTGTGGTTCGGCTATCAAAACAGTAGGTTCCCCCGGTAAAGAGGGAGCTATACGCGGAAAAGGAACAATATTGGCATGCGATTCGGGCGAACCAATACGGCCTAATTCTGCATCAATATATTTTTGCAAATCTTTCGCCCAAGCCATAAAGCTTTTAGGCACATTTCCGGAATCCTTAGAGTACTTTGAATCTGTGCTATCACTATATTTTATGAAATAGGAAGTTGCAGAATAATCAACTTCAAGAGTCACGGTGCTACCAAGATTTTTTTTAGTGGCATAAATAAGACCAGGAGCTCGATCACGTGCGCTCCAATCAGCTTCATTGACAGCACTAAAAATAGCTTCTCGCACTTCCACTATGGTAGGATAATAATTGGGAACCACAATAGCCGTAGGCTCTGTAGCAGGATTCAAAGGAACACGCGGTGCCGCGCAACCTACACTAAGGGCAAGTACCAATAAGCAACTTACCATCATATATCTTTTCATATTTTCTCCTTAGAAAGATTGTGCGAGGGCTTCACAATATACAATTCTCGCTAAGGATGCAAGAACATAAAAACCTAATATATTAATAGATTATCTTTTATTTATCCTTCTTGGGATAATTTTTTTAGCAGTGCGTAATCACATATATGCAAAGTGCGCCCTTGTATATTTATGGCGCCCTTCTCTATAAGTACAGATAATTGCCGTGATACTGTTTCACGAGCTAAACCTAATAAATTCGCTAAATCTTCACGTGATATACCTAAAACAAGGCTTTTTTCATCTTGCTGCTCTGTACCTTCTATGACAAGACGATGACATAAATATGCCGCCACTCGACGCACAGCTCCTCGTTCTGCTTGCGCTGCCAGCTTATGCATAAACATTCGCTGACGCGTGGCAAGGGTTTTAAGCATACATAAAGGTAAAGAAGTATGCTCTTGCAATAGGACAAACATGCTTTCTTGTGGAATAAAAAGAGTTTGTACAGCTTTCGTAGCCATGGCTGTAGCGACTTCTGTAGCTTGGCTATATAAAGTCTGTGCCCCTTGAAAAACAGCACCTTCCCCTAAAATGCTGCCAGGGCGCGCTAAGAAAAGAACCAATTCTTTACCTTGGCTGGTGATGCGTATCACTTTTACAAAACCGGAAAGCACTATATGAACACCACTGGCCTTTTGTCCCTCATGGTAGAGCGCTTGACCGGCAGTGAAATGGCAATGCTGCCCGCTTTGCTCCAAACTTTGTAAGCAAGCCGCATCCATTGATGCAAAAAGAGGAAATTTTTGTAAGATATTTACCATAGTAATTCCAAAGCTGTGTAACAAAAATATATTTTGTTACACAGCCAAAAGTATTTCCTTTCCCTACGCACCAAGCATCAAGGCCAGATCAGCATCTGCCGTAGTGATGGGTTGTACATTCCACGTATCCACCAAAACTTGCAGCACAGTAGGTGTTATAAAAGCCGGTAAAGAAGGCCCCAAGCGCACATTTTTCACACCCAAAGCAAGTAAAGTCAGCAATATACACACAGCCTTTTGCTCATACCAAGAAAGCACCAAGGACAATGGCAAATCGTTTACACCACATTGCAAAGCCTCCGCTAAAGCCAAGGCCACCTGCACGGCAGCATAAGCATCATTACATTGCCCCATGTCCAACAAGCGCGGGAAGGGGCCTATATTGCCCAAGTCTTTATCAAAGAATCGGAACTTACCACAGGCTAGCGTGAGCACTAAAGTATCTTTTGGCGTTTTTTCTACAAATTCAGTATAATAGTTGCGTCCTGGTTTTGCACCATCACAACCACCCACCAAGAAAATATGTTTAAGAGCACCTGCTTTCACTGCGTCTAACACCGCCGGGGCAGCTTCGAGCATGGTTTTGCGTCCAAAGCCCACGGTAACTTCCCCCAGAGCTTTGTCTTCATTAAAACCTTCCATGGCTAAAGCTTTGGCAATGACTTTTGAAAAATCTCCTTGCGGACAGTGTACCACATGAGGAAAACCTACAGCCCCTGTGGTGAAAACTTTATCCCCATAGGCCTTAGGGTCTTGAATGCAATTGGTGGTAAAAAGAATGGCGCCCGGAAAATCTGCCATTTCTTTCTGTTGGTTTTGCCAAGCAGTGCCAAAATGCCCTGCCAAGTGAGGAAAAGCTTTAAGTTTAGGATAGCCATGAGCCGGCAGCATTTCACCATGCGTATACACAGAAATGCCTTTGTCTGCTGTTTGTTGCAATAAAGCATATAAATCTTGCAAATCATGCCCTGAAATAACTATGGCTTTACCCTTTCGGTGCCCTAATGCTACTTGTGTCGGTACCGGATGCCCAAAGCATGTGGTATTACCTGTTTCCAATAATTCCATGGCACGCAAATTAACATGTCCACATTCCATGGCCAAATCAAGCCAATCTTGTAATCCTAATTCTTCACTTTGCCCTTGTTTATCAGGCATACCAGCGGCTAAAGCTTTTTTAACATATGTATATACAGCTGCATCATGCTGATCCAAGATGGCAGCATGGTCAGCGTAGGCTGCCACACCCTTGGTGCCAAAAAGCACCACTTGCATGAGGGAGTTAATGTCAGCATTGGGGGACATGGCATCCAAAGCCCAAGCCTTTTCTCGTATTTCGGCTAAAGCACTTTCACAGCTTTCAGCAGAAAAATTCGGTGTACAACCCAGTTTTTCTGCTATTTTTTTACGCAAAATAATACATTCTTTCAAACACTCTAAGAGAGCAACATCATCGAAATTTACATTGGTGAGGGTGCGAAAAAGTGACTTTACTATGAAAACATCTACATCTTGATCGCCCATACCTTTGGCATCGGCCTTCAAACTGGTTTGCGAAAGTAAACGTAAAGCGTACACTAGCTCATCTTGAAGTTGAGCTGTACTTTCCTTTTTCCCACAGACACCAAGCTTTTGACAGGCAATGCCCTTAGCGGTTTGTTCACATTGATTACAGAACATACATTTCTCCTTAAGATAAGTATTAATAATATTTTAATAATATGTTAATAATTACATGCATATTTCAGCATGTCTATAAGCTTTTACTATATTGTATCTTAAGGAAAATATTTTGCTTAGGTCTGTGACTTAGGTCACACGACACACATAAAGCCACTGAAGCTTATGCTACATTTCTAGCATTATGTTGCAGAATGTTTTTTGAGTAATTCATAAAAATGCCCTCGTGACACGCCAGCTATGGAGGCACAAGCGCGTATATCACCCTTATATTGTTGTATAAGCCTTTGTATATACGTCTCTTCTGTATATTTTTTCCACTCTTTTAATGTGGGCGTGCCTTCCTCTGCAGAAAGAAAAAAAGCTCCTTGTAAAACTTGCGGCGCATTACGTGCTTCTTCTTGAACTCTTTCGCGCACAATGGCTACACGTACATCAGTAGGTAAATGCACGGCGTACAATTCCAGCTCTTCTTTAGCAACAATGCAAGCACGCTCTACAGTGTTAATAAGTTCGCGCACATTACCGGGCCAAGTGTACGAACATAATGCTTCTAAACAATTGGGAGTAAAACTTTTCACGGGAAGGGAGTTTTTTTGACAAAATTTTTGCATGGCATATTCTGCCAAAGGGGCTATATCCTCTTTGCGATCGCGTAAGGGAGGAATATATATGGTAATACCTTGTAAACGGTATAGTAAATCATCGCGAAATTGGCCTTCTTTCACCATGGCGCTCAAATCTTTATTGGTAGCAGCAATAAGGCGAAAGTCACTGGGCACTTCTTCCACCATACCTACAGGACGAAAGCGGCGAAGCTCCAAAGCGCGTAAAAACACTTTTTGAATGGATAAAGGAAGTTCACCCATTTCATCCAAGAAAAGCGTCCCTCCATGAGCGGTAAGGAGTAAACCCTCCTTGGCCTTGTCTGCACCGGTAAAAGCGCCGCGAGCATGTCCAAACAGGTGACTTTCCACAAGGTTTTCTGTCAAAGCCGCACAGTCTACAGTAATAAAAGCTTTTTCATGTCGCTTAGAGTTGGCATGAAGCATACGGGCAAAAAGTTCTTTCCCAGTGCCTGTTTCACCGTATATAAGGACATTAGTATTTGAATGTGCCGCTTCTTGTACGCGCGCCAAAGCAGAAAGAAAAGCCGGACTAGAACCAATAAGCCCCTCGCGAAGTAACGTTTTTTCGTCTTTATATTCACGATTTTGATTATACGTTAATATTTGCTGTAGACGCGTACTCAGCTCCTGCGCTGATAAAGGCTTGCACAGAAAATCCCACGCACCAAAGCGTAAGGCTCTTTCTGCTATATCCGCATTACCAAATTCTGCCACCACAAGTACGGTGGGCTGACCTGGGAGATCTAAAAACTCTTTGATATGCGCAATACCGTCACCATCGGGCAAAGTTTTCTCAACTAACACTGCCGCAACACCTGCCGCTCCCAAGCTAAGCCCCTGAGCTAAGGTGCCGGCATGTAAGGTCTCAAAGCCCAGCCTTGCCCCCACCTGCTCCACCATTGTACATAAGGCTATATCTTTATCTACCACAAGAATCTTAGCCATAAGTGTTTTTACACTCCCTAAAAATAATTTGGTACTCTTCAAGACAGTATAAAAATAATCATAAAATTTCAATTGTCATGAAAACATGAAGATTTGTCATATTTTTCTGACTATCAAAAAATGAAAGCGTAGTTTCATTTCACATCTAATATAATATTTTGATTATAAAGACAATTTTACTTATGCCCCGTGATAAAAATACGGCATAGTTTTTGTAATCCAGAGTACAACGAGGGTGTTTTTATTAAAATAACATGTGGAAGCGGACAGCAGTTGAAAGAATTAAATGCAAATTTTTTGCAGCAGTATATATGTACAAAGTTCCATTCTTTTCTGGCGTAAGCAAGAAACGGGTAACACAGTACAAGACTTTGCAGCAAAATAAAGGTCGTCAAGAGAAGAGAGCGCTCTCTTCTCCTCCTCTAGTCTGGTAGGATTCTCTTCCTAGCCATTCAGGGTGAGTTCTCTCTCGTAATCTCCGCTTCGAAAAAAGCCACAACTTTGGGATCGAGGGTTGTGGCTTTCTCCCTCCATTCGATCTCACATTTGGCCTTCCCCACAAGGAGACCCGAAAAAAACCTCATGTATTGTATGCAATACATGAGGTTTTTAGACTATCAGAGCCGTATACTCTCCTCACTATGTCAACGTGAAGAGAGTTACTCTACGTGTGGCAAAGGTAAAATCTATTTTTCCGTATCTTTTCTCGTATCTTCTTCCGCACTTTCTTCAGTCACATTTATTTGCACAAGGTGTGTTTCATTCTTTACCAAAACCACTGGCGGTAATTCCCCTTCATAACTACTCAATTCCCTATCTTCTTCAATATTATATTCACGAATAAAGATATCCCAGCATGTTATAAATAAAACCGCAACTAAGGGCCCCACAACGAAACCATTCATGCCCAAAAGACCAAAACCACCTAAGGTGGAGAGCAAAACTAAATAGTCAGGCAAGCGTGTATCGCGCCCCACCAAAATGGGACGTAATACATTATCCACAAGGCCAATAACCCCTACTCCAAAAACAGAAAGAATAATGGCGGAAGTAATATCTCCCGTGGCAAAAAAGTATATGGCCACAGGCCCCCATACAAGTCCGGCACCAATCATGGGGACGAGAGAAAGTAAGGTCATGACGCCGCCCCAAAGTATGGGCGCTTGCACATCTAAAAACCAAAAAATAAAACCGCCCAGCATACCTTGTACCAAAGCCACCACCAGACTGCCATTGATGGTAGCCTTGGTAACCTCGGTTATTTTTTCAAAAAGAATAGCTTCGCGCCTATCACCCAAGGGAAGCGCCTTATGCAATATTTGGATAATAAATTTCTTATCGCGTAAAGTGAAGAATGCTATGTAAAGCAAAAGTCCCACTTGTGCGATGATATTTAATGTTTCCGCACCAATGGAGACAGCTTGTTGCCCAATATACTTACTGGCAAAAATAATAAATTCTGTAAGCTTTTCTTGTAATCCTTCAGGGTTTACATTCATTTTGTCCATATATTCCCTAACAATGGGAAAAGATGTTTTTATACTTTCAAAATAAGCATTTACATCTATTGCTCCCGTAGTTACTCCTTGATACACGGCCAGCCCTTGCTCTAAAAATTCACTGGCAATAAAAAGAAAAGGAAGTACCACTATGAAAATAGTCACCAGCAAGGTCATGATAGTAGCTATATTGGGTCTTTTGGTAATTTTTACAAAATAATCTTGGAGCTTAGAAAAAATAATGGTTATGGCCACAGACCAAAAAATAATTCCAAAAAATGGAAACATGAGCACAAGAAAGGCAAAGCTCACTATGACTAAAAGCCAGATAAAAGATTTATATTCCATGGTTGCATTCATCTTATAGTCCCTCACAAAATCAGCTACATAACAGGCTGTTGAAAAGTGTACATGACGTCGTCAGGCTCGTTATTGCTGCAGCTACGTATGTTTTACTACGCATCTTTTGCAAAAAAACTTCGCCGTCCTCGTACTTTAGCCTTTTTTACCAGCTTGTATGAAAATATAAAAGTGGCGTTTAGAAAAAAGTTTTTTGAAAGCGGACTTTTGCAACACCTAGTACACAAAGCTAAAAACATTTTATCAT
>CAYJNA010000054.1:0-15995 GCA_964371225.1 uncultured Desulfovibrionaceae bacterium | reverse complement strand
ATATTTTCCACAGCAATATCATGAATAAGAGCAACTTCATCTTCTAAATCCACAGGCACGGGAGCTTCAATGCTGGCGCCATTTTCACCAAACATTAATGCTTTACCGGCAAAGATATCTACCAAACCTAAAAAGCTTTCACCCGCAACTATGGGCATGAAAAGCGTTACAGGCTTAGCACCAAGCATGGTGGCAATACCGTCATACGCCATTTGGAAATCAGCTCTATCTCTATCAATTTTATTAACAAATACTATAGATGGTAAATTTTTCTCTCGTACATATCCCCACATTTTTTTCGTAAGGGGGCGAACGCCGTCCACGGCATCAAGAACAAAAACTACGGCATCCACACCTTGTAAAAGGCAGGAAATATCACCTATAAAACCACCGCCGCCGGGGATATCCACAAGATAATGGCGATTGTCGTTCCAAAGGTACGTGGCAAAAGAAGGCTGGGTAGAGCCGCGCCGACGTATTTCTTCTGGTTCGTAATCAAGGGTGGTGGTGCCATCTTCAATGGCGCCAAGGCGATTAATAATACCTGTTTGGAAAAGAAGCATTTCTGCTAAAGAGGTTTTGCCGCAGCCACCTGTTCCCACGAGGGCATAGGTGCGTTGGCTATCTAGTGATTTGGCCATTCTGTTCTCCCATAACTGCAAAGAGTGAAAGAGGGCAATGCATTGCATACACTCCAGAAAAACTGATCCAATTAACCTTAGCTTCAGTGTGCACCAAGAAAACAAAAAAGTCTATACTGTATACAACAACTTTGTGCTTTTTTTACCTAATATATGCTCAAGGTTGTATTTCTCTATCTTTCCCCCTGTACATATGTACAACAAATACCTATACTCAAATAACAAAACATACCAACATTTTTATCTTTAGCGTGCAGGACTTATGGAATTTTTTACAAATTTTTTCACCTTAAATACATTAGCGTATGCCCTCATAGGCATACCTGCATTTTTAGGATTTGCCGTACTGGTACGCCTCAACAAACAAGGGCGCAGCTCTTTTCAAGAGCGCCATGCCGCCATGGATAGCCGCATACAGCAAACCACCGCAGAAGTAAGTGAGCTGAACAAAACCATGCACAGAGAAGAACAATTACATATTATAGCCACAGCACTGCGGGAAGCTTTACTGTTGCACCCTGTGCCTCAGGCGCAGGTTATAGAACATGCTGACCATGTCATACTGCAACTCACGAAGCAGTGTTTCATACTCTATTATCGTGAAAAGAAACATACTTTACGTAGTACGCATAAAACTGTGTATGGGCAAGGATACTTTGAAGTTTTTGGCCCCTTAAACTTAGGTGATACCACCAGTTTACAAGAACAAATGGCTTCGCAAACAGGGCGGCCTTTTTACGGGCTTTTGGAATTGGAGCTGTATCTTACGCAAAGAATGAAGGTCATGGATACAAGAAAGTTACCCCCTGCCCTACGCCCTCGCATATAGCTGATACTTTAAAGCAAATACCCTAAGCACATACAATGCCCAGAATAAAAAAGTCAGTCGGACAAAGAAATACGCTCTTTGCCCGACTGTGATATATTTTTAAGCATATAGAGTTTAGGCAAAATTTACTTCGCGCGTCCCTAAAAGAGCACTTGAAGCACGTATGCCTTTATGAAAAAAGTGTGAACACACGTCTTTCAGCTTCTATTAAGATAACATATTCGTATTTATTAATATAGTAACATTATCATCTTCACTGGTGAGCTGCTTATATGTTTGATTATCTCTGCCAGTAATAATGGTTCCGCTATCTTTCCAACCATCCAATGCCGCGTTGCCGTCTTCAATAAGGTTTTGCTGCAATTCTTTTGCGGCGTCCACATCATCGCCCAGTATAATAAGCTCCACATTGTTGATTTTGCCATTTTCCAATGCCTGAGTGACGTCTTTTGCGGTACTTAGTCCCACAAATAGCATATCCATTTCACCATCACCGCCATCAGCAATAAGCAATTCGTCAATATGAATATCCTTGGCAATAATAATATCATCACCGCTACCGGCATTTACTGTATCTTTTTCACCAGCTATAATGGTATCATTGCCTTCATCACCGAAGAGCAAGTCCTCACCTTCATCGCCTAAGATAAGGTCATTACCTTCACCACCGTGTAAAGTATCATTACCTTCGCCGCCATACAAAACATCATTACCTTTACCACCGTGCAAAGTATCATCACCACCTTGCCCATAGAGCACATCTGCGCCGGAGCTAGCTGTCAAAGTGCTACTTTCATTACCGTCCACCATGATATGAATATCACTACTATCGCCATCATCATCTGTACCGGTAAAGGTCATATTTAAGGGGCCGTCTATTTCTTTATGTTGGTATAAAGCCCAATTACCATCTGCATCAATGGTAATGGTAGCGTATAATTCGCCACCTAAGGTAGCCTCATAGATGCCATCTTCTTTTTGGGTGAAAACTAAACCTTCTGGGCCTGTTACTTCACTAAGAATCAGACTTGAAAGAGCATCTGCCCCGCTATGTTCTATGGTACCGCTTGCATAGGCTGGAAATGAAATACCTGTAAGAACAAAATCAGAGCCCTTTTCAGCCGGTATAATGCGTAATTCATCAAAGGGCACTGTAATGTTGGAAGATTCAAATGTAATTTCCCCTGAAAGTTCGCCACGTAAACTCTCAATAACATGTACAAGTTCACCATTTTGATAAAATTCTAAACGCACTGTTTCAGATTTTTTATCAGCGTTATCTCCACCTTCTGCGTTGGAGTTAAAAAAACAGCCCAAAGAAAGGTTCACACCATAAGCATTTTGTCCATCGGGCAATTTCACAATGAGCGCTTCTACTCTGGCGCCAGCTTCAAATTCTCCGCTAGAGCCTATTTCATACTTACTATCACTGGAAGTATTGGACGTCATACCTAAGCCATCGGCATAATCATCACCATCTTTATCTACGTCAGTGCCGTCTTCGCGCCAGCCAAGAACAATATTGTTATTACCACTGGCTATATCACTGCCACCTGTATCTGCATTATATGTAAGTATTACACCTTGAATTGTAAGACCATTATCCAAAGTGATCATGGACTTATCTGCATTGTCATTATTATAAAACTTCCCATTATAAGTCGCAGTATTAGAAGAACTGCCCCAAGAGGCGTCTGCTTTCCAGCCTTTACCCTCTACCTGAAGAGCACTAAGCAAGTCATCGCTATTGACGCTGCCGTTAAAATAGCCCTCATCCGAATTATGGGGTGTGGAATTTTCTAAAATGACAATATCATCTTGCACTTGCACATTAACGGTGCCGGAATCTTCATTTCCCTTACTGTCTGTCATGGTGAAACCAAAACCAAGATTATTGACCATATCTTCGAGTTCGGTATTTTTACCATCTCCTGCAGCATGTTCCACAGCTTGAAAGAGTGTTACAGTATAGCTGCCATCTTTATTTAATGTGAGCTTAATAACGCCGTTGCCTGCATCATCCTTCCCTATGAGGATGGAGCTGTCTTCAGCGCCATGGGTGCTGCCGTAAAACCACGTTACAATGCCTTCATCCGCAGACGTGGTGAGGCTTGGGGCATTGTCTTTATCCCATACCATGGAAGAAATATCTTCATTGGCCTCAAAACCCGTTAGTCTGCCTTCAAAAACGCTACTTCCACTGGCACTTTGCTCTGTACCACCCGTCAGAGCATCTTCTTCTACAAAGGCTTCACCGCTACCAACATCAAGGGCATTTTCCACTGTGATGGTCAAAGAGCTTTCATCCATATCACCATTGCTATCTTGGATAATGTACCCAAACTCTATATTTTTATCCGTGGTGACACTATTGGATTTAGTACTAAACTCATAGTCACCCTCTTTATTGAAAATGGCAATATCGCCTGTTTCAGGATTATAAAAACCAAAATCTGCGCCAAGCTCTTCCCATTTTTCAGGATCAATTCCCGCTTCTTCAAGATTTTTTTGCGTGATTTTTTCCCAGCCATCAGGAGCGGTTATACCCACAACTTCACGACCAGAATGCCCATTTTCAGTATCACCGGCAACGTCGTTACCCCATAAGGATCCTCGCACGTTACTTCCTTCGGTAACTGTGGCATAGTCTGCATTGGCATCAGGGAAAGCTTCCTGCACATTGACGCCCACTCCCGCATCTGCACCGTCAGCAGCAAAAGCATTGGCGTTTAAAATTTCTGAAGCAAAATCTGCACTGGAATTTTCTTGGTCAAGACCATTCAAACGCGTAATGCCGCCAAGTAAAGTACCCCCAATGGTATCCACTGTAGTACCACCGCTTGTGGGAAAAGTTCCAGCCGTGGGGCCAGCCGCAGGCATTAAATCATCAGCCAGACCTGCAAAAAATTGTTCGCCATCAATTTCTGCATCGCCCACCACAAAAATAGGCATATTTTCAGCTGTATACGCTTTATAAAAATCCGCTAAAGCTATGGAAGAGCCATCATCAAAAGCAATAGTCAAAGTATCATCAGTGCGAGTAAGAACGGCGTCTCCAGTTTCAAATTGCAAAACTAAACGATCTTCCGCAGTAGGTGTAATGGTAACCCTTTGCGCAGCAGAAGGCTTTTGTAATTGAATATCGGCCACAATAATTTCCTTTTGTTATAAATTTTTGACATAAAAATAGCGAGAAATTGCCAAAAAAAGCATACTGAAAGAAAGCAGTATTATTCTGCTAAAAACAATGGGAATATATAGGCGCTCAGTAGTAGAAAAAGAAACCGAGCGACGGGGCGTGCTACCCCAGGCTTATGTAGCCCGCAAGTGTAAGTGTACTCTTGCATTATAAGGACTGTTTGGAGAAAACAGTCACACGCATAGTGCGTTGTTGCTTTTGTTACATTAAAAAGCGTTACTGTCAATTGTACTTTTACATAAAATCAGTAATTTGTTGTTTTTTATTAAAAAAATCCGCACAGCACAGTATACACAAGCCTTATACTGTCTGAAAGTAGATAGCCGTAAGCATCGAGTACCATAAAGCCCTCTGTTGTGAATGTATACTTCTTCACAACAGAGGACTTTATGGTATTTTCACATATGACAAATGCGGCTAGCTATAGGGTTCTATCAAGTTTAGCCGAGGCACCCCAAAAGGCCAAAGCGTCTCGTAGTTCATTTATATCTATAGGTTTTGTTATATGATCATTCATACCATTTTCAAGGCTTTTTTCTTTGTCCCCTGACATGGCATGTGCTGTCATAGCTAAAATAGGTACTGTTTTGGCACGGGGTGAATTACTGGCACGAATATGTTTTGCAGCAGTAAGTCCATCCATTACAGGCATTTGAATATCCATAAGAATAACATCATAGTGCCCTTGCTCCCAATCTGTTACAGCTTCTTGCCCATTTTGCGCCAAAGTAACATTTGCCCCCATATCATTGAGAATTTCCAGAGCAATGGCTTGGTTAATCTCATTATCTTCCACAAGCAATATATCAAGGGGAATAATGGCTAAATTTTCGCGTTGAGGAATACCCTGTTTTTCCACCTCTGCTTCATTGCCCAAGGTGGCTTGAATGGTAAAATTAAAGGAACTGCCCTTACCTCTTTCACTTTCAACGCTTATGGACCCGCCTAACAAGCCCACAAGGCTTTTGCAAATGGCTAAACCAAGACCAGTACCACCGTATTTACGCGTGGTGGTGCCATCTGCTTGCGTAAAAGATTCAAAAATATGAACTTGCTCTTCTGGACTCATGCCAATGCCAGAGTCTTGTACTGAAAAGAGCAGCACCAATGAATCTTCAGTTCTGCTTTGCACAGAAGCGTGTAAATGCACGGAACCACGAGAGGTAAACTTCACAGCATTAGAACAAAGATTTGTACAAATTTGTGTTAAGCGGACAGGGTCTGTGCGTATAATATCAGGCACTTGTTCATCTACAGTATATGTAAAAACAAGGCTTTTTTCGGCGCATTTGGGAAGCAAAATATCGCGAATGGAAGAAAACATCGTTTCCAAACGAAATGAAGTAGGATTAATGTCCATTTTCTCTGCTTCAATCTTAGAAAAATCCAATATATCATTGATAACATGCAACAAACTTTTGGCAGCATTATCTATACGTTCTAAGTATTGCTGCTGTCGCACATCGGGATTGGCACGCATGGCAAGATATGTCATGCCTATAATTCCATTCATGGGTGTTCTAATCTCATGACTCATGCGCGCCAAAAAGTCGCTCTTAGCCTTAGTGGCAGATTCTGAGCGCGTTACCATTTCCTTAAGATTTTCCACCATATTTTCAAGGTTGCGGGCTAAACTATTAAGTTCATCATTACGATGTACATCAATGGTGCTCACATCCTTGCCAAAGGCGATTTTTTTAGCGAAAGCATCAATTTTTAAAATATCTCGCGCTATGGGCCCTGCAAAGAAATATACAGAAATAAGCGTTATTATGGCCATGGCTAAGCTGGTGAAAGTCATGGTGTGGCGAATGTCTTCAAGCTCAGCACTTTTAAAGCTCTCATCAATGACACCAAGAATATAAATATCCGTATTGGGGACATTATAATAGCCTATTATGCCTTCTTCACCCTGTTTTTTAATGGTTACAACCCCTGTGGTGCTGGCAAGCATTTGAGAAAAAAATGAAGGCAGGGCGTCAGACAACAACTTTTTTGTATTTTCAGAAAGATAGCTTATGCCTGATACATTTAACACTACAGCCGTGCAAAAAATTTCATCATGCGGCGTTTCACGAATGGCAATGTCCACCAATTCATTCATGCGCACGGAAGAAACAAGAGCACCTTGTTTCTCTCCATAGGACAAAGGTAATATAAGTGGAAGTAACAATTCATTTGTGCTGGCACTGCGTACTAGGTTGGCATGATGCAATTCATCATGAGCAATACTTTCTTGTATAAGCCTATACTCCGCATCTGCCGTAGAAGAAAGGCCGGATTCGCGCGAACCTATTACATATTCGCCCAAAGCATTGGCTAAGAACAAGCTATCATAATAACTATGCACACCTTTAACATTTTCTAAAATATCTTTTAAATAAAAATTTTCTCGTTGGAAACCTGCTACTTTATGTGCTTCTGGTATCTCTTGTACGCTTTTTTGTACTGTGGGTAACAATGCCAGCATACGCATATCACGATGCGTTTGGCGTAATTGCATACTAACGTTAACCCCAATGGCCGTAACAGCATTTTCTACATAATCTCTTTTGATAGTGCTGATACTTTTACCAAAAGTCTGCAAAATAAAGTAGGTTGAAAGAGTAGTTACAGCTATAATAATACAAAACATCACCACCGGCATCTTTAACCGTAAGCTAGACATAAACTTTATTTCATGAATATCCATAAACAACTCGAAAGAAAAAAATACCAAATAACGTTATCACGCCCCAAAAAACACCGTGGTATTTTGCGTGCAGCTTCTCACCCTGTACATATATTTACATTTAAATACAAAAATGCCTATATGTGTACAATAGTGCGTCCTCACATCACATAAAAATACGGCTCATGATAAAAAAACACACAGATTTGTCAAGGGGGAGCACTGTAACACATACATAACACAGTAAAGTAGTCACAATTAACATCTTTCAAATGCATTGAGGAAAATGCGCGGCCGCCCTTTCTCTCAGCAAGTTCCCGTAGAATGCGGCTTTCTTAGTACATTTCTACATTTTACATGGCAATACACTAAAATAAAAAGGGTTTTTTAATAGTAAATAGTTTTAATTAGTTATAGCCCACGAGCTTTTTTTCATCTTGACAAGACACAAGGGCTTTGGCAGGGTTAAAAAAGTTGAGCCTCAATAGAAATTTTTATAGATATTTTTTAGTTTTTTTCTTGATATTTGTCTCTGCTTCAAATGCCATTATCAAGAAATTTTTTATGTCTAAATGCTAGTAGAGGTAACTCTTGTAACGCATGTAGCACTTCATACCCCCCTAGTACCGCTTAACGTGCAAGGGTCATATTTTACATAACTTCAACAAAAAAAATCTTATGCTTACTACCATTATAAAACGTGACGGCAACAGCGTAGACTTTGACTCTACAAAAATTTTACACGCCATGAGCAATGCCAATAAGGCCATGTGCCGTGAAAATACTGCCGGAGATGAAGAACTCATGTCTGCCACAGACCTTGCCTTTTTGACAGAAAAGGTATGTCAAAAACTCGTGGTCGAAAACCTACACAATGTAGAAGAAATACAAGACGTTGTAGAAGAAATACTTATACGCTTTGGCTATGCAAAAACCGCCAAAGCCTATATTCTCTATCGTCATGAGCATGCTAAAATCCGCCATGCTGAAGACAGCCTCATGGATATTTATAAAACCCTCACATGGTCTCCTGCTCACGAAGAAGATATTAAGCGTGAAAATGCTAATATTGACGGTGACACCGCCATGGGTACCATGCTTCGCTACGGCTCTGAGGGAGCAAAATATTTTGTAGATAATCATATTTTGCCCAGCGATATTGCCGACGCTCACAGCAGTGGCGACATACATATTCATGATAAAGATTTTTACATGCTCACACAAACATGTTGCCAAATAGACCTTATTAAGCTTTTCCAAAAAGGCTTTTCCACAGGACATGGCCACTTGCGTGAACCTAACTCCATTGAAAGCTATGCTTCTTTGGCTTGTATTGCCATTCAAGCTAACCAAAATGAGATGCATGGCGGGCAAAGTGTGCCCAATTTTGACTTTGCCATGGCGCAAGGTGTAGAAAAAACCTTTGCCCTTGAGTACCGTAAAGGCTTTGCCACGTACATGCAAATTGCGCATGATATTCAAGGTATTAATTTAGCCTCCATGGGTGTGGAAGATGCCAGCGTATTACTGGATGCCTTAAAAACACCCTTACGCATGAAAAACATGGACGCGCTTGCCGAAGAGTTACAAACATTGCAGCCGGAGGAATTACGCCCTCTGTTGCAAAAAACGCATGCACATGCGCTTCGTGAAGCATATAAGGCCACTGAAAGGCGTTGTTATCAATCCATGGAAGCCTTTGTGCATAACCTTAATACCATGAACTCACGCGCCGGTGCGCAAGTGCCTTTTTCTTCCATTAACTATGGTACCGACATTTCCTTAGAAGGACGCATGGCTGTAAAAAACCTTTTGCTGGCCACGAAAGCAGGGCTTGGCAATGGAGAAACATCCATCTTCCCCGTGCAAATTTTTAAGGTAAAAGAAGGTATCAACTTTAATCCCGAAGACCCCAACTACGATTTATTTCAATTGGCCATGGAAACTTCGGCCATGCGTCTTTTCCCCAACTTTAGCTTTCTTGATGCGCCTTTTAACCTACAATACTATAAACCTGGTGATTATAATAGCGAAGTTGGGTATATGGGGTGTCGTACGCGTGTGCTTGGCAATGTGTATGACAAAGAACGTGAAGTTACCTGTGGTCGTGGAAACCTAAGTTTTACCTCCATTAACTTACCGCGTATAGCCCTTGAAGTTCAAGGAAATGTGGACGCGTTTTTCACCCTCTTTGATGAACGCCTTGAGCTTGTTTACCGCCAGCTTTTACATCGCTTAAAAATTCAAGGTGCCAAGAAAGTACGCAACTACCCCTTCCTCATGGGGCAAGGCATTTGGCTAGACTCTGAACAGCTGAGCTGGGATGACACTCTAGAAGAAGTGTTAAAACACGGCACCTTAACCCTAGGCTTTATTGGCCTTGCTGAAACTCTTGTGGTGCTCACCGGAAAACACCACGGAGAAAGCGAAGAATCTCAAGCTCTTGGCATACGTATTATCAAACATATGCGTGAACATATTGATGCTAAAGCAGCTGAAAGCGGCCTCAACTTTACTCTTATTGCCACCCCTGCCGAAGGCTTAAGCGGGCGCTTTGTGGCTCTTGATAGACATAAATTTGGTGTGATTCCTAAAGTCACAGACCGTGAATACTATACAAACTCTTTCCATGTGCCTGTATATTATCCTGTGGCTGCATTTAAAAAAATTCAATGCGAAGCACCGTATCACGCCTTCACCAATGCCGGACATATTACCTATGTGGAACTTGACGGGGACACCAGTAAAAACGTACAAGCTTTCGAGTCCATCATTCGCTATATGCATGCACAAGGCTGTGGTTATGGTTCCATCAACCACCCTCTTGATCGTGACCCTGTATGTGGTTACGTGGGCGTTATTGGCGAAGCATGCCCTCGTTGCGGACGCCGTGAAAATGAACCCATTGATAAGGTAAAAATTGACGCCATACGCCGCAAGCATTCCTTGCGCCCGTATACCGGCAATATTGATTAACACATGGTAGCACTGCCTTTGTGTTGCCATAGCCTTAAGGTAGCATCTTCTACTGTAGGCTAATTATATATTTTTTAACCATAAAAGGAGGACAGTATGATTTGTTGTAAAACAGATACTGAAACCGTAGTGGCACCTGTAACCGTAGGTCACAATGTGCCTTTTGAGCGCACTCGTCGTATCACCGGATACCTCGTAGGTACCCTTGATCGTTTTAATAATGCAAAAAAATCTGAGGAACGTGATAGAGTCAAGCATGCCTAATGCGCAGATTCGATTACATGGCGTAGCCCCGGAGTCCATAGTAGACGGCCCGGGGATACGCTACGCCATTTTTACGCAAGGGTGCCCTCATGCCTGTGAAGGCTGCCATAATCCTGGTAGTCATAATCCGCAAGCAGGGTACAATAAAGATATAGACACCTTGCTTAAAGACATTCAAGAAAACCCTTTGCTTTCCGGAGTAACCTTTTCAGGGGGTGAGCCTTTTTTACAGGCCGAAGCCCTGTGTACATTGGCCCGTGCTTTGAAAATGCAACATATGCATATAACAACTTTTACGGGCTACACTTTGGAAGAGTTGGAAACAAACGCAGCTCAAAATGCCGCAATAAAAGAGCTTTTACAGCTCACAGATATGCTCATTGATGGGCCGTACGTGGCAGCATTATATCATGAAGATCTCGTATTTCGTGGCAGTGCTAATCAACGTATTTGGCACAAAGAACAAGGCGCGTGGCGTCAAGAAGTCTAGCCTTATACATAAAAAATGCTTCATTACTCGTAGCCTTACAAATTCGCCACACCTTCGCGTGGCACAACTCCTCGCACAGCAAAAGCCTTTTATATTTGGCTTTCCTCTACTATGCCTAAGCCGGTTTGAGTAGAGTTGTATGACAAAACGTTGCTAATAACGTGTAAAACGCTTATTATGCCATAAAGAATCATACTTTTTATTGTAGAAATATAATTTTTACATGGGTGCCCATGGAGAGATGCTATGCAAAAGAGTTCTGAGTCCACGCATGAAATGCGGTACAGGTTCTATGCCTTTATAAGTTATTCCCGTAAGGATCAAGCATGGGCACAGTGGCTACAAAGAAAAATTGAAACGTATCAACTCCCTGCTGTATTGCGCCATGAGTATTCCAAAGCCGGTAAATTTCTTCCTAAATTTACACGCCCCATCTTTCGAGATACCACAGACCTTACACCTCAAGGAGGTCTATCCCTTTCTTTACAACAAGAATTAGAACATGCCAAATACCTCATTGTTATTTGCTCCCCGCACAGTGCCCGCCCGCATGCCAACGGACGGCATTGGGTAAATGATGAAATTATTGCCTTCCAAAATATGGGGCGTCATAATCGTATTATTCCTTTCATTGTAGAAGGTGACCCTGAAAGCCCTGACCCCAAGATGCAATGTTACCCCCCTGCCCTCAATAATGTAGCAGATAAACCCCTTGGTATTACTGTACATGAAGGGGCGCATCCACACGCTGTTTGGCGCAAGTTTGCACGCCCTTTGAGTTTAGACAGCGCAAGCAATGACGCCGTTTTAAAGGTGTTAGCCGTTTTACTGGGCTTGCAATTTGACGATTTAAAGCAGCGTCATAAAAAACGCCAAGCGCAAAAACGTTTAGCTCAAGTTTCCTTGGCTTTGGCTTGCCTTGGCTTAGGGGGCTGGTATTATGATGCCAATTATCGCATAAAAACACAGTATTATGCCAATTATGTGGAGCGGTATGGCGTGCCGGAGGGAATGTACCCCCTTACAAAATCAGAAGTAAAAAGCAGAACAGCGCATTACGCACTTATGTATCAAGCTGGACGCCTTCTTGAGCTAAAATATGCTAGCTCCATGGGAACCTTATTGGCACATAGCTCTTTTTTTCCTGAAAGAGCCAGCCATATACTTTACAGCGACTATGACTCCCAAGACAAACCCAAGAGTGCGCAATATTATACAGATTCCGGTAGAGAAAGATTGTACCAAACATGGTCGCATGATCGAAGAGCGGTGGATTTTAAATACTCAAAATTGCAAGATAGCGCCTCTCCGCAAACCTTGGAAGCACGTACAGAAAACCTGAGTGATGCCAATCCGCTCCATCAAAAAAGTTCTATCATACGTTATCTTTATCAATATGATGATCAAGGGTTTGCCACCGTGCAACATTTTATGGCCTCTGCATGGGAACATGATAAAACCAGTGATGCCAACGGTATTTACGGATATAAATTTACACGAAATGCCCATCACGCCATCACTAAAAAAACCTTTATAGATAAGCATGGCGAGCCCCTATCTTTAAGTAATGGCATACAAAGCATAGCTTTTGAATATAATGCGCAAGGACTTGTGGAAAGCATTTCCTTTTTAGATGCACATGATCAACTTACAGCCCATAATGCCGGCTTTGCAAAAGTTGTCTACACCCTCAATATGCAAGGCAATAACACAGAAATACGCTATTATGATGCCCACAATAAACTCACCCGCATGAGTAGCGGCTATGCCATTGTACGACGTAAATATGATGCAAAGGGCTACCCCATAGAGCAAACCTTCTATACTGACACCAAGGAACCAGCTTTTAATATTTTTGGCGTCTTTAGACTTGTACGAAATTATGACGCGCAAGGAAATGTCATTGAAGAAAAAAACTATGGCCTTAGCGGAGAATTGATTTTAAACAAAAATGGTTATGCCATACAAAGACAGAGCTATGACGCCAAAGGAAATGTCATAGCAGAGCATTTTTTTGGCATAGACGACACCCCCATAATGACAGTACAAGGTTATGCCGCCATTACAAATACATATGATGCCCGTAATAATCTTATTGAAAAACAGTACCTTGATGTACACGGAAAGCCGGTAATGATTCATGACGGCTATGCCAAGTTTACGCAGCACTTTGACCAACGCAATTATGAAGTGGAAAAAGCTTTCTTTGGCATTGCCGGAGAGCTTATCGTGCATCCTACCTTAGGCTATGCCAAGCGCACCCAAAAATATGATCCACGAGGTAATGTTATTGAGCGCATTTTCTGGGGCGCAGATAATATGCCCATGCTACAAAAAGACGGCTATGCCATACAATTACAAAATTTTGATACCATGGGAAATGTGTTAGAGCAAAGCTACCTTGACCCACAAGGTAATCTTACAGCCAATTATCAAGGCGTTGCTAAGGTAATACAAAAATTTAATCCTCAAGGGCAACTCCTTGAGCAAGCCTATTTTGGCGTGGATGGTAAGCCCATAGTACGCCAAGACGGCTATGCTGCTCTTGTGCAGAAATTTGACACGCAAGGCAATGTTATTGAGCGCAAATTTCTTGATAGAGAAGGCAAACCCATTTTACAAAAATATGGCTATGCCTACAAAAGACAAAATTTTGATGCGCAAGGTAATATTATAGAAGAAGCATACTTTGATGTGCATGACAAAGCCATTGCCTTGGCTGAAGGTTATGCAAAAATTTTGCAAAAATTTGATGCCAAGGGACAATTACTCGAACAAGCCTACTTTGATACCAAGGGAGAAGCTACGCTTTCCACCAAAGGCTATGCCAAGGTGCGTAATACCTATACGCCGCGTGGGCAAATACTAGAAACAAGTTATTTTGACACCGTGGGTAAGCCCATCCTTGCTGTACAAGGCGTTGCCAAAATTTCTCGTAAGTATGACGCCCTTGGCTACCCCATAGAGGAGAATTTTTATGGAGTAGACGGGCAAGCCGTGCTCAATAATGATGGCTATGCTAAAGCCCTTTTTACCTATAATGCCAATGGGAAAGCGACAATGTTTACCTTTTACGGTGTACACGGGGAAGCTGTGGCGCCGCAAGGAGCACATCGCATTGTTTTGGAATATAATGCTGAGGGAAAAATCATTTACGAAATGCATCTTGATGTATACGGAAATGTTATTCATGAACGCTAAATTGCAAGCATATATATGCTTTCAGATTGCTGACAAAGTCCGCTGGGGGAAAACCTTTTCTGGAGAAAAGGTTCTTCCCCCAGACCCCCTTTCCAAAAAACTTTAATTGCGACAAAAGCTTATCTTTGAAAAGAAATTTTTGGCGCCATGTAAAGTTTATAATGATACCCCTTTTACACTTCTTTTAAACATTTTATTTTAAAAATTGAATTTTATGTCATAAAATTCAAAACTAAATTTTTGCGCTAGGTTTGTCATTAGTCTGCAAGCATATATATGCTTTGCTTTTATTTTTGGGCGTGGTAAACTTTAAAAAATTTACAAAGGAGATTCTTATGAAAAAAAATTGGTCGCTAGCAAGTTTTATGCTTTTTGCTCTCTTACTCTTTCCTTTACAAACCATTGCACAAGATGCAAACCCACTTAATGTGTGGAATAATCAATACATGAGTACAAGTGATGAAGGTATAGTATTTTTCTTTGGCTCCCCCGGCCAATATTCTGAAGGTGGCGGCGGATACTTTTTTGATTACAGAATAGAATATAACGGTGACGTTGTATACAAAGGCAGTGCTTTTATACAAAGTCAGGAAGAAGACGAACTCTCAAAGCCTCTTAAAGCAAAAAGCCCGCTTTTTAAAGCTACTTGCAATCAAGGGCATTTTAATTTTACCATAAATCCTAGCATCCCTCACGAAGGCGATCCTTTTGACCTTTACGTTACTGAAGGCTCAGATGCTAAAAACTCTTTACTCAATGTGAAAAAAATTATTGGTTTTTTTAAAAGCGCTGCCGGTTAATCACTCTCGGCTTTTAGAAGAAGATAAAACTTTTCTTCTCCATGGCTGACTAAGTTTACTGGGGTAAACCTTTCATCATCAAGGAAGATTTACCCCAGCTCCCTTTCCCCAAGAATTTGCAAAACCCCTATTACCCTGCAGAACTTTTGACTTTAGTAAGGTACATCATGAAGAAAAATACGCCCCCATCCTATTACTTATGTCTCACGGCCATTTTCAAAAATGAAGCAATTTATCTTTGCCAATGGCTTGAATATTATTGTTTAATGGGTGTTGAGCATTTTTATTTGTATGATAATGGCAGTGATGATAATGCAAAAGAGCTTTTGCAACCTTACATAGACAGCGGCATGGTTACATTACAAGATTTACCGGGCTATGGCATGCAAATGAAGGCTTATAATGATGCTTTACAAGAATTCGGAAACAACACTCAATGGATGATTTTTTGTGATATAGATGAATATATTTTACCAAAACAGCATAATTCTCTCATAAAAATGGTGAAACAATATGATCAATGCCATCAAATTTTAGTGCGCTGGCTAAGCTTTGGAGATTCCGGCTATATAACAAGACCCCAAGGGCTTAGTATTGAAAAATTCTTACACCGTGAAACAAGCAGCGCGCATACAAAACCTATTGTAAGGCCACAAGCTGTACTCTTTTTCTTCAATATGCATATAGCCATCACCACGGGCATCACATATACATTGTCGTATCAAGAAGCACAGTGCAATCACTATGTAACACGTTCTTTTGAGGAATTTTTATGCAAAAAAGCCCTGCGAAATCGTGACAGACCTGGAGCAACCATTCACGGCGGCATATCCTATACCGCAGAGTTTTTTCATCAATGTAATGTAAATGCAGTGTATGACGACTCCATGCTTAAGTTTGTGAAAAGTATTTATAAAAGATTAA
>CAYJNA010000053.1:0-16280 GCA_964371225.1 uncultured Desulfovibrionaceae bacterium | reverse complement strand
TGAGCGTGCCTTTCTTAAAAACGAGTGGAAACACGTTTTTAAGCATCGACTAAGTTAGTCGACAAGTTAGGGTGAGAGCCTAATAAATGGCATCTCCGGCAAAAAGCGTTACTCTATTATCTTCAGGTCTACAAAACGCCGCCAAGGTGCAGCCGTCTTCATGGGCGCTGGCAAAAGGGGTACTGGTAATGGCCGAGCGGCTTACCATGTTTTTTATACCGGCGCGGCGTATTTTTTGATATAAAGAAGCAGTAATACGCGCAGTAATAAAAAGAAAATAATCTTCAATGGCTAAATTATGTAAAAGCGCATGCCCTTTTAATCTATCCACACAATTATGCCTACCAATATCTTCTGCTAAAATAAGTTCTTGGTTTTGAGGATGATATAGGGCAGCACGATGAAAACACCCAGTACCGTCCCAAAGGCCTTGTGCATTAAGCATATGTGTCATGGTTTCTAAAACGGTGGATACGGAAATTTTTTGTATGGGCGCAGGTATTTCTTTTTTCTTTGTCGCTTCAAGTGTTACTTTAAACACGTCCTTTTTAACTTCTATTTTTTGTGTAAAATTAGAATCATAGCAAGGCAGCAGATCTAAAACCGTGTGTCCTAAAATGAGCTTTTCTAAATCGACAGGATAAGCGTATAAGGTTTTTTCCCCTGAGCTTATCTGCTCCACTACGCGTGTTTTATCATAACATACATACGTATACTGACAGGGTTCCTCTGGACTAATAATTTCAGAAATTTCTTGTATAGTACCGTTTTTGTACTGCTTTGGTGTGCATTTGATGAATGTGGGTGTGATTAACTCAGCCATAATGATACCACCGGATTTTCATAGCCTTGCTGGCTAGCCATAATGTCTAAAAGGACAGTTTTAAAATCGTCAATACAGGGCATGGGAGTGAATTTTTCGTATTCACGTGCATCACATATTTTTATATAATTTTTACAGCTTGTGCATACACATACTTGAGCTTCTTTTACATTGTTAGCAGTGAAATATTGCAACTTTTCTTGTTTTTGCTCAAGACAGTATGGACATTGAATGCGAGGCACTCGGTATGTGGCAAGACATACAGAACAAGCATGCACACGCTTACCCTCTTTTTCCTTTAAATATGAAATATTTGGCAGTCCACCACAATAAGGACAGTGCCCATGCGCCCACACTTCATCATGATGAGGTCTATCCACTTGTGTACGGCTGTGTTCAAAAAAAGGCATAAAGGTAAAATAGGCCAAAAAATAGCACATAAAAGCGTATTCTGAAGATATTTCAGCTTGTTCTTGATAAAAAGCTTCTTGTTCTTCCATATAGGCATTGAGAAGTTTTTTACCAAATTTCTTATCGTTCCCCAATGCCTTTCCCACTTTTTGTAGATTTTGTACAAAGGTTGTATTTTGTAATTCTTGAGAAAATGGCATAGCCACAAGGCATTGTAAGCGTTCTTCTGCTTTGGAGAGTTTATTGTAGGGATATAGTTCTTGTCGCGTAAGTATACTTTTACCACTGCTATACTGTAATACATCAATATTATAAGTTATTTTCTTACGGATGGAAACAGATGGCAATGTTAAAATATTTTCTAAAAAAGTAATAACTTCTTGGGGAAGAGAAGTATTTTTATGTAAAAGTTGTACTTTTTGGAGGTAAATATCCGATATATTTTTTGACATAATCGACCTATGTGTAGAAATTTTTCAAGTGTAAATTCTTTATATTAAAACACGTCTTTTGACAATAAATTTTTATTATTTTTATATATTTGTGCCTTTTAGAACAAAGAAAAATTGACAAAATAGCAAAAAAATGCTTTATAGTTCACCAAGACTAAGTTGAGGACATAACGCAAGCTGTGCACCAGTAAAAGTGTGCAGTTTTATTGCATTCTTTTATTTGCACACGCCTCACTTAGCCTCTACTAGGCTCCTTTTAAGGAGCATAACTATAAAATAAGGAAAAAAGCTTATGAGTATTACAAGACGTAGCTTTTTAAAAGTTGGAGCTGCCCTTGCCGCTGTGGGCGTGGCTGGCTTTGACTATGTAAAGCCACTGGTAGCTCAAGCCAAAGAAGCTAAGCTTCAATGGACAAAAGTGACTACTTCTGTATGCTGTTTCTGTGCTGTAGGCTGTGGTCTACTTGTACACACTGGTGATAAAGCCAAAGGAAATGCAACAGATAGAACCATCAATATAGAAGGCGATCCAGACCATCCTATCAACCAAGGCTCCTTGTGTGCCAAGGGCGCTGCTTCCATTCAGGTAAGTGAAAACGAAGCTCGTCCCAAATCCCCGCTCTACCGTGCCCCCAACTCCAAGGAGTGGAAGGAAGTTAGCTGGGAATGGACCATTCAGGAAATTGCCAAACGCGTTAAAAAAACCCGTGATGCTAGCTTCACAGCCAAAAACGATAAGGGTCAAGTGGTCAACCGCACCCTTGCCATGGCATCCTTTGGCTCTGCTGCCTTAGACAATGAAGAATGCTGGGCCCTGCAGGCCTTTATGCGTTCGCTTGGTCTCGTATATATCGAGCACCAAGCTCGTCTCTGACACAGCTCCACTGTAGCGGCTCTGGCAGAGTCGTTTGGACGCGGTTGTATGACCAACCACTGGGCTGACCTTGAAAATGCCGATTGCATTCTCATTATGGGCTCCAACGCAGCGGAAAACCACCCCATTTCTTTTAAATGGGTTATGAAAGCACAGAAAAAAGGCGCGCAAGTGGTTCACGTGGACCCGCGCTTTACCCGTACCTCCTCCAAGTGTGATAGACATATCCCCCTTCGTTCCGGTACTGACATCGCCTTCCTTGGCGGTCTTATTAAGTACATCTTAGATAATAAGTTGTACTTCAATGATTATGTGCTCAACTACACCAACGCATCTTTCCTCGTAAGCGAAGAATATTCTTGCGATGAAGGTGTTTTCGCCGGTTTTGACCCCAAAACCAGAAGTTATGATCGCTCTAAATGGGCTTTCCAAGAAGATGATAAAAAAGTGCCTTTGCGCGATGACACCTTGAAAAATCCTCAATGTGCCATCAACGTATTAAAAAGACACTACGATCGTTACACTTTGGACAAAGTTTCCAGTATGACTGGTGTTTCTGAAAGTGATTTAAAATACATTTATGACCTGTATGCCAGCACCGGCAAGCCCAACAAAGCAGGTACCATTATGTATGCCATGGGGTGGACACAGCACACCTACGGCGTACAAAATATCCGTACCATGTCCATTGTGCAATTATTGCTTGGTAACATTGGTATAGCCGGCGGCGGCGTAAACGCCCTTCGCGGTGAATCCAATGTACAAGGTTCCACCGACCAAGGCATTCTTTCTCACATTTATCCCGGTTACTTACCAGTGGCAAAATCTGCCAACACAGACTTTGCCGCCTATGTAAAAGCCACCACCCCCGTTTCCAATGATCCCAAAAGCGTGAACTGGTGGCAAAATCGCTCTAAGTATGCCGCAAGCTACATTAAGAGCGTATACCAAGATCAAAATGTGGAAGATGCCTTCCATTACTTGCCCAAGGCTGACTCCCATGTGAAAATGTCCGATTACTATTGGATGAATATCATTAGCGAACTCACCAAGGGAAATATCAAGGGTATGTTTGCTTGGGGCATGAACCCCACCTGCGGCGGCCCCGATGTTAACGTAGCTCGTAAGAGCCTTGGTAACCTTGACTGGCTCGTCAATGTAAACCTTTATGAAAACGAAACTTCTTCTTTCTGGAAAGGCCCTGACATGAATCCAGAAGACATCAGCACTGAGGTCTTCTTTTTGCCATGCGCAGCTTTCAACGAAAAAGAAGGCTCCATTTCTAACTCTGGCCGCTGGATGCAATGGCGTTATGCTGGGCCAAAGCCTTTACAAGGCACACAGCCTGACGGCGAAATGGTCTACTGGTTGGCTGAAGAGTTGCAAAAGCTCTACAAAAAGGACGGCGGCGCTTATCCTGAGCCCATCGTGAACCTTTCCATCGACAAATGGGCAGAAAACCATCTCTTCTCCCCACAAAAAGTAGCCAAGCTCATGAATGGTTACTTCTTAAAAGATGTGAAGATTGGTGACAAAGTCTACAAAGCCGGTACGCAAGTGCCTAACTTTGTGGCTTTACAAAATGACGGCTCCACCGTGAGCGGTAACTGGTTACATGCTGGTTCCTGGCCAGAAGCCGGTAACCTCATGGCTCGTCGCGATGCCTCACAAACAGAAATGCAAGCCAAGATTAACCTCTACCCCAATTGGTCCTTCGCTTGGCCTGTGAACAGACGTATCGTGTATAACCGCGCTTCTGTGGACGCCAAGGGTGTACCTTACAACAAAGATAAAGCTGTTGTGGCTTGGAAAGACGGTAAGTGGATTGGCGACGTCATTGACGGCGGCGGCGCACCCGGCACCAAGCATCCCTTCATCATGACCAAAAACGGTGTTGGCACCCTCTTTGGTCAAGGTCTTGTGGACGGTCCTTTACCCGAATACTATGAACCCATGGAAAGCCCCATTAAAAAGCATGTGTTCTCCAAACAATTTAACAATCCCGTGGCCTATATTACCCCCGGCGTTAAATTGTCCAAAGACAACGAAGCTTTCCCCTTTGTGGGCACCACCTACCGCGTTACCGAGCATTGGCAAACAGGTCTTATGACTCGCCGCATGTCTTGGCTTGTGGAATGCGAACCGCAACTCTTTGCTGAAATCAGTAATGAGCTTGCCAAAATCAAAGGCATTGCCAATGGCGACAAGGTAAAAGTTTCTTCCATTCGTGGTGAAGTTACCGCCGTGGCCATTGTCACCGAACGTATTAAGCCCTTTAACATTGAAGGCAAGCCTGTACATATGGTGGGCTTCCCTTGGCACTTTGGCTGGCTTAATCCTAAAGACGGTGGCGATTCTGCTAACCTCCTCACCCCTGCGGTGGGTGACCCCAATGTTGGCATTCCCGAAAGTAAAGCCTTTATGGTAAACATTGAGAAGGTGGGTTAATATGAAAGCTTTTTTTGTTGACTTAACATTGTGCACGGCGTGCCGTGGTTGCCAAGTGGCTTGTAAGCAATGGAAAAACTTACCTGCGGAACAAACCTCCAACTGGGGTTCACACCAAAACCCCAAAGACCTTACGGGAAACACCTTAAAGCTTGTGCGCTTTACGGAAATTCCTAAGGATGAGAAAGTAGACTGGGTTTTCTTTCCTGAGCAATGCCGTCACTGCATTGATCCCCCATGCTATTATGCGGCGGAAGATGTAGAAGGTGCTGCTTTTATAGATGAAACCACAGGAGCTGTGGTCTTTACTGATGCCACTAAGGATGCAGATTACGCTTCCATACGTGAAAACTGCCCTTATGATATTCCTCGTCAAAGAGAAGATCAGGTGGTGACCAAGTGCGACATGTGTAATGATCGCGTATTGGACGGAAAGCTTCCTTCCTGCGTGCTCACTTGCCCCACCGGTGCCATGACCTTTGGTGATGAAGAAGAAATAACCCAAATGGCTGAAGCCCGCCTTGCCGAAGTGCAGGCTAAATATCCCGAAGCACAGCTAGGTGATGTAGGCTCTGTTCGTGTTATTTACCTTTTCCCTTATGCTCCTACTAGCATTTTTGATAAGGCAGTGGCACAGGTAACACAGCCAAGCCCCATGTCACGACGTTCTTTGTTTGGCATGTTTGCTAAGAAAAAGCCTGCATAAGGCAAGTATACACTTAATAATAACATCTCTGGGGAAAAATATATCTTTCCCCAGAGATACAGATATGAACATCTATACCGAGACCTCTGCACAATTATTTTCAAATATAACTTTGTATTTGAAATTTGAAAAACTGTTCGAAGTGTAAAATAACATGTGCAGAGGTAAAGGCACAAAAATCAATCATTTAACGGCGAAGCAAAGCTACGCCTATTCTTGATTTTTGGTCGCATTGACTGTCGTCAACGCTCCATGAGACCTTACGCAGTGAATTGCGCAGAGGTCTCACACCATATAAAAAGCGACACCTTTTTTCACAAAAGATGTCGCTTTTCTTATATGATTCATGCTGAAAAACACGTTTTCACGTATTTTTCCAAAAGGCATGCTTGCTTCACATACCTTTTCAGGAAGGCCAGAAGTTCAATCCAGCTGGCACGACGTGCTTGCATTGGCGAATAAATCTTACGTAAATCGCATGTAAAGCACTACTGTTTTTTTACGCAACGGCAAGACATGAACAAGGCATGTCTTATAGCAAATTAGAGTTTTTTCGCTAGAATTTCATTTACCAAAGCAGGATTAGCTTTCCCCTTGGTGGCGCGCATGATTTGTCCCACAAAGAAAGAAATAAGTTTTGTTTTACCGCCCCTATAAGCTTCTACTTCCGCTGGGTTATCTGCAATTACTTGATCAATGGCAGCTTCAAGCTCAGATGTATCAGATATTTGCACTAAACCTTTTTCTTTTACATAGGCTTCTGGCATGGCGCCGGAGGTAAAGAGTTCTGTAAAAATATCATTGGCAATTTTAGCAGAAATCAATCCTTCATCAATAATACGCGCCAATTCGCCCAAAGCTTGTGGCGTCATGGTCATATCCTGCACCTTTTGCTCTGTAGCATGCAGTTCGCGTAATAAAGCACCTAAGACAAGATTAGCTACCCTGCTTACCTTACTTTTGGGAGAAGCCGCGCAAGCCGCTTCAAAGAAGTCTGCAAGAGCTTTATCACCGCACAATGTTTCTGCTTCAGGTTGCGCTATGCCAAGCTCTCCTACAAAACGTGCAATGCGCGCCTTGGGTAACTCTGGCAAAGCTGCTTGCCATGCGGCTAAGTCTTCTGCTTTTATGAGAATAGGCAATAAATCAGGGTCAGGGAAATAGCGATAGTCATGCGCTTCTTCCTTGCTACGCATGGATTTGGTAATGTTTTTCACACTGTCATACAAGCGTGTTTCTTGTACCACTTGTTCACCATCTTCCAATAAGTCATGCTGGCGCGCAATTTCATATTCGATGGCTTTTTGCACGTGGCGGAAAGAATTTAAGTTTTTAAGTTCAGCACGTGTACCAAAGGGCGTACCCGGTTTATGTATGGAAACGTTGGCATCACATCTAAAAGAGCCTTCTTCCATATTACCATCACTAATACCAAGGCAGGTTACAATGGCGTGTAAGGCTTTAAGATAGGCTACGGCTTCTTCAGCGCTGCGCATATCCGGCTCAGACACGATTTCCACCAAGGGAGTACCGGCGCGGTTCAAATCCACATAGCTGGCATTTTCATGAGCATCATGAATATTTTTACCGGCGTCATTTTCCATATGAATACGTGTAATACCAATGGTTTTTTTAGTATTTCCCACACTAATTTCAAGCTTACCATGTTCACAAATGGGTTTATCAAATTGTGAAATTTGGTAGCCCATGGGTAAATCAGGATAAAAATAGTTTTTACGAGCAAAGATGGAAGAAAGATTCACTGTGCAATCGGTGGCAAGGCCAGCTTTTGCAGCGTATTCCACAGCACGTGCATTAAGCACAGGCAAAGAACCCGGCATACCGGAACAGACTTCACACACATGAGCATTGGAGCTTTGCCCAAAAGTGGTGGAACAAGAACAAAAAAGCTTAGATTCGGTGGCCAATTGTACGTGAACTTCTAGCCCAATAACGGCTTCGTATGCAGCCATGTAAAACTCCCTTTAAATACGCGCATCAAAATATTTACCAACGCCATAACTATCACGGCGGAAAAACTTTTCTTTATCCGGCCCAATAATTTGCATTTCTGCATTTCGCTTTTGCACATCAAGGGCTATACGCATTTCCTTGGTGCAACCGGTAGAAAAGGTGGCGTCCTTACCTGCCCACGCAGGCAAGACTTTTCGTCCTAAGAGGGCGAAGCTGTCTTCTATATCCTGAACTGTCTGAAAACGCCAGACATGAATATAGCCACTTCTTTGCACTCTTTCCCACATATACATAAGATCATCTCCGTCCATACCATCGGGAGATTGCTCTGCCGGATTCACAATATATATATCATCCAGCTTATTACGTAAATTTTCCACAAAAACACGTACCAAGGCCACGGCTGTACTCTCCTGACCGGGAATACTGCCAATAATGCAGGAATAAAACATAATGGTTTTACCAGCCTTATGTGCCGCACGCATTTCGCTAATAATGCCTTCAGCCCTTTCACGAATGTCTGCTTCGCTCAGTTTGCGAATATGGCGCGCGCGTGGCTTGGCTTTCACAGTATACGTACCGTCTCTTTTTGCCCAATAGCAAATAATATCACGCGTAAACTGTTGTGAACACTCAGCCAACATACCGGCATTGCGCCAACCTTTGGCTAAAATAATATCTGCTTCTTTCCACGCTCTGGCAAAAACCACATTGGTACGATATAAATTTAATCGCTCTCGCGTGCCGTCATGAATAACCACAAGTGAAGACTCTCGCAAGAGATTTAATAAGTTATTTTTACTAATGGTGGACTCTTGTACCACCGACGCCCCATCGAGCAATTCTTGCATAATGCTATCATTTTCCATATCTTGTATGGTGGGGCTAAAGAAGTAAAAGCCGTTTTTTAAGGCCACAATGATTTTATGTCCCATACGTTGTAAACGACGTAATAAAGCCATATCAAAAACAAAACCACCACTGGCATCAGGTAAAAATAAAATGGTTTTAGACTCATCATTTTCTCTTCCCAATAAAGTGATGAAAGGCTCCACAGACACTTGAATATTTTCAAAAATACTTTGCCATTCTAAAGGAGAAGGCGTTTCTTGTAACAAATGTCGTGAATTGGCAGATAAATACATAAGCCGTGCAATTTCAATGGAATTAAGTTCATGACGTAATTGCGATAAATTTTGTGAACATACAAAATTTTCCGGAGCTCTATATAAAGCTTCCTGCAAAGCTGTAGAAGTAAAAATATCATATGCTTGCACATTGGTTTTTTGGCGTTTTTCCCTCCAAGGGTCATCTACCCCCGTTTGTGCTGCCAGTAAACTTGTCATACGTTTCATGGTGCGTGAAGGCACAATGGAGTGATTTTTAATAAATTGGCGAAAGCGGTAACGGCAAAAAGCAAGTACACGTTGGCGCACAGCCTTTTGAGGTTCAAAACTGTGCAACATATGTACAATGGTACGCCATACATGGCAGTATTGCTTTTGTAATTCCTTCGTGCAGTCAGATTGTGTTAAATACTGGAATGTTTCATCAGGGCACGGTATATACACTTCACCTTCTTCCAGCGCCACCATAAAAGCAATTTGTTCCGGTGAAGCAATAATGTCTTTATTCATATGGTAGGCATAATTATTTTCAATCATAAAATTATACAGCCAAGCATCAAAATGAATATCTTTGCCAAGACGTACATTTTTATTACAGGAAACACGTGGTAAAGGTTTCATACGCTCTCCTTAATGATTTTAACTACCCCACTTCTCAAGGGCAAAAAACTATTGTAAGCCGTGAATAAAACCGCGTTCGCGCAGTGGTGTAAAATAGCGCTCTTCGCCAATGCGCGCAAAGTGTACCGCATCGGGCACACAGAAAACTTCTACGCGATCATGTGTGCGTAAAGCGTAATTCTCTTGCCCGTCTATGGAGGCAAAAGTTTTTATGGAAGATTGATGCAAGGTTACATGCACTGGCATGGTATGTGGTAAAACCATGGCAGGAAAATTACATAAATATGGGCAAATAGCCGTAACCAAGATGGCATTGCTGGCAGGATGCACCAAGGGGCCTCCTGCAGAAACCGCATAGCCGGTAGAACCCACAGGTGAAGAGAAAATAATGCCGTCTGCTCTAATAACGCCCACGGGCTCCGTAGCCACATGTACATCTAAGGTAACGACGCGCGAAAGAGCTCCACGATTTACTACCACATCATTGATGGCATAGCCCTGTAACACTACTTCTTCATCACGATATACTTTCCAGCCCAGAGCCATACGTTTTACAAGGCTATGTTTGTCGGCTAAAATACATGAAAGCCCTTCTTGCCACTCTTTTGCAGAGATTTCTGTCAAAAAACCTACGCGGCCAAAATTTATCCCCACCAAGGGAGTGGGGTTTTCTATAAAAGCGCGCGCCACATTGAGCATAGTGCCATCACCACCAAGAACAATGACAAAATCAAACTTCTGTTCATTGTAAATAGCTATATCTTTTAAATCTTCTAAGATAGTAGATGTATGCCCCAAACCTGAAAGCCAGTCTGTAATTTGTAAGGCTAGAGCTGCAGCAGCATCATTTCTTACCTTAACAACAATGAGCATATGAAAAAAGCTTGTGATAGTTTTCATGTGATTATTTTACTGTAAAAAATGAGAGAGCTCAAGTTTTTGTTTTCTACAAATCATATGAGAGCTTTGCATAGTGTAGCATGCAAGGGCTTATAAAGCGTTGCTATTAGGCAAAGTTCCCAAAAAATCAAACATAGGCTAAGCTTTGCTTTACCGTTAACTCATTATTTTATATATTTATTTCACACATATAGAATTCATGCAAAAAGCAACCCCCCGCATTTTATATAAAATTTTATATGTTAAAATAATTGTGCAAAGGGCACCACGGGAAAAAATTGCATAACTCTGCTGTATTGATATATAATGCCTCAATAGTATGCAAATAATGACATTGTTAAGCCCAGACTTGCCAATTTTCTAAGACAAGCGTATAAAAAAAGACATGGAAAAAAAGCAAAATTGCCCACAATGCGGCACCACTGTTATGACCTACAGAAATCCCTTCCCCACCACAGATGTGGTTATTTACGACCCGCAAAATATAGCGCGCGGTATAGTGCTCATTGAGCGTCTTAATGAACCGCACGGCTTTGCATTACCGGGGGGCTTTGTGGACTATGGGGAAAGCGTAGAACATGCGGCCATACGCGAAATGCGTGAAGAAACCTCATTACATGTGGAACTTGAGGGGCTTTTAGGTGTGTATTCTACACCTACGCGCGACCCACGCTTTCATACCATGAGCGTGGTTTATGTGGGCATTGCCACAAATCCTCAAGCGTTATGCGCCGGCGATGATGCTAAAAATGTGGCCTTTTATGCTTTAGATGCATTACCGCCGTTGGCCTTTGACCATGCTACCATTGTGGAAGATTTTAAGGCATTTTTAGCCCATACGCGCCCTCTTGCTCCCCTTGCTCCTTCTTGCTCGCAGGAGGAAAAAGCCTAATGTATACTTCTTTGCAGCAATGTGTTGAAGACCTTGAAAAACATGGTCAGTTGGTACGCATTTCAGCGCCTGTAGATGCCAATCAAGAAATTGCCTATATTCAAAGACGCGCCTTTGAAAAAAAATCTCCTGCACTACTCTTTACCAATGTTAAGGGATGCGCCTTTCCCATGCTGGCTAATCTGTACGCCACCAAAGAACGCATACAATTTATTTTTCGCCACACCTTACCCACATTGGAATTTCTTTTTAAAGTAAAGGCTGACCCTTTATTAGCCATGAAAAAACCTTGGAAAGCTTTAGGCTTACCGCGCACACTCTTTCATGCTCTGCCCAAAAAAGTGAAACAAGGCCCTGTCTTACAATGCCAAGGCAAGGTAGAAGATGTACCACAACTTATTTCATGGCCCATGGATGGCGGCCCCTTTATAACCTTACCCCTTGTTTATAGCGAGCATCCGCAAAAATCCGGCTTTATGGGCTCAAACCTTGGCATGTATCGCGTACAATTGGGCGGAAATGACTATGTTCCCAATGAAGAAGTGGGCTTACATTATCAAATTCATCGCGGCATAGGTGCCCATCATATGGCTGCTCTTGAGCAAGGAAAGCCCTTACCCGTGCGTATTTTTGTGGGTGGCCCCCCCGCCATGACGCTTTCTGCCGTGATGCCATTACCGGAAAACCTTTCCGAGCTCTTTTTTGCAGGGGCTTTAGGTGGACGACGTATTCATATGATTGCCGGTGATGCCGTCAACGATGGTTGCGACATCCCATTATGGGCGCATGCAGATTTTTGCATTAGCGGACACATTATGCCTCAATGCAAAGATGAAGGCCCTTTTGGCGATCATTTGGGCTATTACAGCTTGGCACATCCCTTCCCCGTGCTGAAAGTATGCTCCGTCTTTCATCGCAAAGATGCCATTTGGCCTTTCACTTCTGTGGGACGCCCCCCTCAAGAAGACACACTTTTTGGCGATTTTATCCATGACCTTACAGGCCCGCTGGTACCACAAGTGTTCTCTGGGGTTCATGAAGTTCATGCCGTGGATGCCGCAGGGGTACACCCTTTACTCTTTGTTATTGGTAGTGAACGGTATACGCCTTTTGCTGCAGAGCGTCGCCCGCAAGAATTACTCACCTGCGCATGCAATGTACTTGGCACAACACAAACGGCATTGGCGAAATATTGTTTTATTACTGCCCGTGAAGATGACCCCGCCCTTACCACCCATGATACGGCAAAATTCTTCACCCATGTATTAGAAAGAACACATTTTGACCGAGACTTACATTTTATCACCAAAACTACCATTGATACCCTAGATTACTCCGGTAGCGGCCTTAATGCTGGCTCTAAGCTCATTTGGGCTGTGGCAGGTAAGCCTTGCCGTACATTGGGAAAAGAGCTTCCCAGTCACATTCCTTTACCGGAAGGTTTTAGTGAGCCTAAGCTTTTTTCTCAAGGAATCATACTTGTACAAGGCCCCAAGGATAGCCGAGATACCTCCTTACGTGGCACACAAGACGCACGTATGGATATCTTGGCAGAAGCTTTACAACACTTACCTCACAGAGATAATTTCCCCTTGGTGGTGGTGGTAGATGACAGTTCTTTTGTGGCGCAAAATTGGAATAATTTTCTTTGGACGGTCTTTACTCGTTCTGACCCTGCCACAGATATTTATGGCGCGCATGCTTCAGTACAAAATAAGCATTGGGCATGTGAAGCTCCGCTCATTATTGACGCACGCTTAAAAGCTTTTCAAGCTCCCGCTTTGGAAGAAGACCCGGCCATTATGCAACGCGTAGAAGCACTTGGGGCTAAAGGTAGCCCTTTATACTCTTATATTTAGGAAGGAAAGCCGTGAAAGTAGCTCTTTTGCAATGTAATACCATCACTGGTGATGTAGTTGGCAATATGGAAAAAATATTACGCGCCGTTAAAAACGCCGCGGCTTCTGGAGCAGGTTTATGCATTACACCAGAGTTAGCCTTATGTGGTGTACACCCGCAAAACCTTTTATTTTCTCCGGGCTTTATTGAAGGTTGTCATACTGCTCTTCAAAGCATGGCAAAAAAACTTAAAGGAGGACCTGCCGTATTAGTGGGTGCGCCCATGCCTTCTGCTACAGGTTCCGGACTTACCAACTCAGCAATACTTTTACAAAACGGTACCATGTCTGTGGTTTCCAACAAAGTTTTAGGGCAAAGTTGTGACAATAATAGCTCTCGCTACTTTGAAAGCGGTGCCGCTTGCGGACGTATTACTGTGGCTGGCTGGCGCCTAGGTGTGGTGTTATGCCAAGATGATCCACAAAATCATAGTTTTTGGAAAACACAGCAACAAAGTAATCAAAATCCTCTTTCAGAGCTTATCTCCAGCGGTGTGGACGGCATTGTGCATATGGCCTCCAGCCCCTATGTGATGAATACGCAAAAACAGCGCGAACATATTTTGTCACATGTGGCAGCACGCCATCACATTCATGTTTTTTCTGCCAATACCGTAGGCGGCAATGATACCACCGTGTATGCAGGGCAAAGTCTTGCTTTTGGCCCCACCGGTACTTTACTTGCTCGCGGGTATGCCTTTGAAGAAGATCTCGTCATGGTGGATACTGCCGTGGAAAATGAAGTTTCCATTATGACTTCTCCTTCTGAGGAAGAAGAATGCTGGAACGCCCTTGTGCTTGGCACTAAGGATTATGTACAAAAATGCGGCGCAGAAAATGTTATTGTGGGTCTTTCCGGTGGGTTAGATAGTGCCATGGTGCTTGCTATCGCTGTGGAAGCCTTGGGTAAAAAACATGTGCAAGGGGTGCGTCTTCCCTCTCCTTACACTTCGCAAGAATCCCTAGATTACGCACAAGCTCATGCCAAAAATCTTGGCGTGAAGTTACATACCATTGCCATTGAGCCTCTTATGCAAGGCTTTGCTTCAGCCTTAGAACCCGTGCTTCAAGGAAATAAAAAACCTGAAAATGATATGACGTATGAAAACATTCAGGCACGTATTCGCGGAAGTTTACTCATGGGGCTTGCCAATGCCACTCAAAGCATGGTGTTAAATACGGGGAATAAATCTGAAGCAGCCATGGGCTATTGCACCCTTTATGGTGATGCTGTGGGCGCATTAAGCATCATTGGTGATGTACCTAAAAGTCTTTTATATCAAATAGCTACTTGGTATAATAGCCAATATCCCGAAAAGCCCATTCCTCAAGAAATTATTGATAGACCTCCCACAGCCGAATTACGTCCCAATCAGCTAGATAGTGATAGTTTACCCCCGTATGATGCTCTTGATGCAGCTATGGAACGTATTTTACATGCAGGCGCACAAAGCAAGCATGATGAAGCTGAATCTTTGGAACTGGACACAAGAGTACTCAACGGTATGAATCAAGCAGAATTTAAAAGACGCCAATGCCCTCCGGCTTTAACCATCAGTACGCGCGCTTTTGGTAAGGGCTGGTGCATTCCCATTGTGAACAAGGTGAGATTACCATAATAAAAATATATCTTATAAAAGGAGCTTTTATGTATTCATTAGTGAAAAAACTTTTTCCTCTTTGCCTTGCCATGCTAGTTGTAACAAGCATGAGCGTACCTACACAAAGCTTTGCCAATGAAGCAAATGATGAACGTAGTATAACATTACCTACCCCAGAAAAAGCAGGGGGCATGCCTCTTATGTTAGCTTTGGCAGAAAGAAAAACCACCCGTACTTTGGGCGATACGCCTTTAGACAATCAGCAACTTTCCAACATACTTTGGACTGGCTATGGCATTAACAGAAAAGACGGCAAGCGCACTATTCCCACTGCAAAAAACAAACAAAACGTAGCTCTTTATGTATATATGAAGGGTGCCATTTGGATTTACGATGCAGAAACCCACGCCGTACATAAGCTTATTGAGTCAGACCTTGCCGGCAAGAGCAAAGGGGCAATTACGCTTATTATTGCTGCTGAAGGTGATGCAAAAAGTGATGCCTACGGCAATATGCATGCTGGCTCCATTTACCAAAATGTAGGGCTCTTTTGCGCCAGTGCAAACCTTGGTAACGTGGTGCATGCCTCAGGTGCAAGCAATGTACAGGAAATTCTAGCTCCTTACCTTCCCACTGCGTACACTGTGCGTGTTTTACAATCTATAGGACAGATGAAATAAGTCTATTCTAAAATTTACTATAAAAAAAGGGTCTATTTTTTTGATAGACCCTTTTTTTGTATATAGCTTACAAAATATAACGACTTAAGTCTTTATCTTCACGCACATCTTTAAGATGTTCTTGAACATAGTCTGCGTCTACCACAACTTCTGTTCCAGGCTTATCAGGAGCATCAAACGAAATGTCTGCAAGAATTTTTTCCATGATAGTATATAAGCGACGCGCACCTATATTTTCTGTTTCATTATTAATTTCTTCAGCAAAAGCAGCTAATTCTTTAAGCCCTTCATCCGTATAGGTAATGCTCACGTTTTCTGTACCAAGCAAAGCCGCATATTGGCGGGTAAGCGCATTATCTGGCTCTGTAAGAATACGTAAAAATTCATCCTTTCCTAAAGCTTGTAATTCCACACGTAAAGGAAAACGCCCTTGCAGCTCAGGAATCAAATCAGAAGGATTGCTGAAATGAAAAGCACCAGCAGCGATGAAAAGCACATGGTCTGTTTTAATCATGCCATATTTTGTGTTCACCACAGAACCTTCCACAATGGGAAGTAAGTCACGCTGCACGCCTTCTCGTGAAATATCAGATGAACGTTGCGAAGACGTACTGGCTATTTTATCGATTTCATCAATAAAAATAATACCGCCCTCTTCTACGCGTTGCCTTGCTTTTTCCATAAGGGATTCTTCATCTACCAATTTATCCGATTCTTCTTGCACAAGCACAGTAAAAGCTTGCCCTATCTTCATTTTACGGCGTTTTGGCTTAGGAGGGAAAGCTTTGCCAAACATATCTTTCATTTGCGAACCCATACTTTCCATACCGGGAATGGCAAACATGTCAATGCTAGGGCCTGCTTGCTCTAAAA
>CAYJNA010000052.1:0-16567 GCA_964371225.1 uncultured Desulfovibrionaceae bacterium | reverse complement strand
ATTTGGAGTGAGCGTGCCTTTCTTAAAAACGTGTGGAAACACGTTTTTAAGCATCAACTAAATAGCACAAGATAATACGAAAATACTTTTACATTCCATAAAAGCTTAAGGAGTAGATATGTTGCAACCACCTAATATTCTCACCATTGCCGGTTCTGATTCCGGTGGCGGTGCGGGCATACAAGCAGATATAAAAACCATCATGGCTCTTGGCGGCTATGGCATGAGCGTTATTACGGCACTTACGGCGCAAAATGGCCTTGGTGTTCATGCTATTCACGCCCCTGAGCCTGATTTTGTGGTGACACAATTACATGCTGTGCTTCAAGGCTTTAACGTGGCAGCGGCCAAAACAGGCATGCTTTTTTCAGCGCCCATCATGCAAGCTTTAGCTCCTGAGCTGGAAAAAGCGCCCTTTCCCTTGGTCGTTGACCCTGTATGCGTAAGTCAAAGCGGGCATACCCTTTTACAAGAGGATGCCATACAAAGCCTTAAAGAGCGCATCATCCCCCTTGCTACCTTACTCACACCCAATAGGCCTGAAGCGGAATTTCTTACAGGGATGAAAATTGATTCTATAGAAGCCATTGGCATAGCCGGTGAGAAATTGTTGGCCATGGGTGCCAAGGCTGTGCTCATTAAAGGCGGCCACTTTGACGCGTCCATCGTTCTTACCGACTGGCTATGCATGCCCCATGAAGCTCCGCAAGCCTTGCCTCAAGCACATGTGAACACAAGCAATAATCACGGTACAGGTTGCACCCTTTCCGCCGCCATTGCCACCTACCTTGGGCAAGATATGCCTTTACGCATAGCCATTACTAAGGCTCAAGAATACGTAAACCTTGGCCTGCGCAAAAGCTATGCACCCGGCCAAGGTCATGGGCCACTTAATCACGCGGCTGTGAAATAGTAGAAACGGTACTTATGCGCTCTATACAAGTGTCGACTACTTACAAGCGCATAATATCATTATAGGTTCCCAAAAGCATTAAAAGAAGTATGATGGCAAGCCCTATACGTTGAAAATTCTTTTGAATTCTCTCTGATATAGGGCGCCCTCGTACTGCTTCTATGGCAAACATAAGTATATGACCGCCATCAAGCACCGGCAAGGGGAGCAAGTTCACCACGGCCAAATTCACGCTAATGATGGCAATAAGTACAAGCAATGTGGAAAGCCCTTTTTCTGCTTGATCGCTAATGGTTTGTGAAATCATTATGGGCCCGCCAATGGCATCTGAAGGAAGATACCCAATAACGAGCATATAAAAGGCCTTTATGGTTTCCACCGTGGTTTCCCAAGTGTAAGAAAAGCCCTTTATGGCAGCGTCTATGACGTTAAGATGTACTGTTTGCCAAGGCCCCTTAGGATTAATACCCACAAAGCCTACGGGGATAGATTCCCCAAATATATTTTTTTGCATGCGTTGTTCAGGGCTAACTTTAAGGGTTATTTCCTTTCCATCGCGTAGCAATACCATTTCAAAGGGCTTTCCCTCTGTGGCGCCCACTTCATGAATGACATCATCCCAATAGGTAATGTTCACCCCAGAAATTTTTACAATGGTATCATCAACCTGAATGGTCGCTTGCGCCGCAGGGCTATCAGGAAGAACGTTTCCTACCACAGGAGATAAAACGCTGAGCCCATTATACCAAAAGACAAGCCAAAAAAGCACAAAGGCAAAAAGCATATTTGCCACAGGCCCTGCCAGCACCACCAAGGAGCGTACCAGCACAGAAGAGCCCTCAAAGCTTTGCCCCGGTGTTTCTTCCAAAGAACTTTCTCCCGCAGCTGTAGGCTCTTTAAACGTCACATAGCCGCCTAAGGGAATGAGCGATAGTCTATATTCTGTACCTCGAAAGCTTCTCGTGGCCACCTTGGGGCCAAAGCCCAGCGAAAAGACCTTTACGCCTATGCCAAAAAATTTTGCCGTGAAAAGATGGCCTAACTCATGAACAAAAACCAAAACACCCAATGTAATTATAATGGTAATAATACTTGTCATGGTCGTATCTCCAATTATATGATTTCTAAAGGTTATTACTATTCACTACAGAAAGAATTATGCAGAAAGTGGCATGTAGTGAATGCACACATCTGTAAATTTAATAGTATTTAAGGTTTTGATTACTACATCCCTCATGCACACTATGCAGAAAAAATAGGAAGAGAAGAAAATAAGGAAAGATAAGTACTACGTCTGATACTGCTATTGTGTGGTAATGCCATACCTGTCTAAATCGCGAGATATGATGGTAACTGCTATAATACTTGGTACGTAAACTTGTGTTTCCTTGGGCAGTGCATCGTAATACAATAAGTCCCAAAAAGTTTTGGCATTATGTTTTTTTAAAGCTTGAGCCACGCGATACTCTCCGCAATTATAAGCAGCCAAAGCTAAGGGCCAATCGCCAAACTGTTTATACAGTTTTTTCAAATACATGGCTGCGGCTCTCGTGGATTTAAAGGGGTCAGTGCGATCATCACGCGAGCTAGAAACCTCTAAACCATACAATTTGGCAGTGGAAGGGATAAATTGCCATATACCCCTTGCGCCGGCATGGGAAAGAGCTTGCGTATTAAAGCCACTTTCAATAATAGCCAAATACGCCAATTCTAAAGGTATGCCCTGAATGGCAAACTCTTTTCTAATCATGGGCATATATTTTTGCGATTTAGTAAAGCTTGTTTGTAAATAGCCTTTTCCCTTTGTGAGCAAACGTTGCATATGGGTGCGCACATGTTTTTCATGCAAGGAACTAGAAAAAGAAATACTGCCCGAACGTGGCCTAATGAGAGAACCGCTATTGAGCACTGTCTCCGTTAAAGCAAGCTTTCTATAATATGCTTGCATAGTATGGTGCAGTGCGTCTTTTTTGGGATTCTCCGGAATCTCCCCCGCTTGTAATAGTAAAGCGCGGCTTTTTTTAAAGGCCAATAAAGCCATGTCTTCTAAACCTTGTTTTTGAAAAACATAGCCTATTTTAAAAAAGGACTTTGCTTCCTCCAGCAGTTTTTCTTTGTGCGGTGCCGTGGTTGCTTGGCTTTTTGAAGGACAAGTAAAAACTAATACACAAAGTAAAAGTAACACTGTTTTTATCCATGGGCTCTGTAACATAAAAATCACTCAAAATAGGCAAAAAACGTAAGAATATTCTGGGAAAAAAGCATATACAAGGCGCAACCCGAGCATAAATATGGGCCAAAGGGTAAACGCGTTTGCCCATGGGCTTGACGCCAATGCGTGGCAAGGGTGCAGACCAAGGCCAGTAAGGAAGCAAGCAATAAAGCATAGGGTAAACCGGCTATCCCAGAACATAAACCCAAGAGAAACATGAGCTTTACATCGCCAAAACCCATGCCTTCTTGTTTGCGTAGCATGTAATAGCCCCAGCGCAGAGCTTGCATAAAAAGCGTTCCCACTACGGCGGCAATGAGCGCTTCAGGCATGGGCACACCAATACCCGCAAAAGAGGCTAGGCCAGCCAAAACTGAACCCACAAGTACGAGCAGGTCTGGGATGAAATAGGCCTCCAAATCCACCAAGGAAATGAGGAGTAAAATCATACCAATGCCCATGAAAACGCCATATTCCACTGACATACCGTATTCTAAAAAAAGCAATACAGACCAGCACGCAAAGGCAGATTCTGCTATGGGATACAATAAAGATAGCTTAGCTTTGCAGCCCCTGCATTGTCCCTTTTGCAAGAAAAAACTTAAAAGCGGTATGTTTTCTTTCCAGCCAAGCCGCTTACCACAACCTGGGCATTGCGAACCGGAAGGCGTAAATAAAGACCACTCATGCGCAATGCGATAGCTGGCACTGCCACAAAAACTGCCCACGGCCAGCCCTAAAAAAAGAGCCACGGTAAAATAGAGAGAAAATTCTGTCATAATGTCCAAAAGAAGTTGTAGTACCGTAAGCCATTACAAAGACATACAGTTTCTACTGTAGATTTTATAATAAAATAGACGGTTTTTAGTGTTATGAGACTTCATTGCGGGAAAAGTAGTTTTGTATGCTAGTTTGAATGACTACGCTTCAGCAGCCATTCAAACTAACGAGGTAGGCTTTTATTCCGCTTGTTCTTTGCTTTTCTTCTTACGAGCGCGAATCATAATCATCAACACAGCACCAAGTACCAGTACTGCCAAGGCAAGACCACCTATTTGATAATATATTGTGTAGTCTGGAGGCTGTACCATGGTATAGATTTTCTCTGTAATGACTTTACCATCGGCATCCACATGATTCCAAGAACCATCGGCATTACGTGCCATATAAAGAGTTTCTTTGGTTTTATCGGTGGTTTTTTGATCAACAATGGTCACATGAATTTGAGCTTTATCACCAAGGGTATCAATTTTATCAAAACTCCATACGAAAAATCTATTGGCTTTGCCGGTATCATCCTGACGTGAAGCAACCTTGGCCTCAAAATAATAGGCAATATGGTTTTCATTAAGGGTATCTGCGTCAAGGGTAATTTTAATTAACCCTGCACGGTTATGAGCTTGGCTGTCCACTGCCGCTCCCATAAAAACGCAAAGCGCCAGTAAAAGCATCATAAATTTTTTCATGTTTTTTGTACCTTTATCGTAAGAGGTTATGGATTTTATGCCAATTTTTTACGCATAAACTGTATACCTAGTCCCCAAGTGTTATCTCGGGAGCTGTTCGCGGATGCAAAATAAATGTTTCATGATAGTCAGTAGGAGATACAAAGTGTTTAGGACTTGCCGAACTATAAGTAGAACTTTGATATACTACCATGGCTTTACCTATGGGAATCCATACCCCATGCCCACTAGTGCTATCGTACATAGAAGGAGGAGACGTAGTAGCCGGGCCATTCATTACATCGCTACCTCCGAAGATTTCAGGCTTTATGCTCGCCCTACCAGCATTGGTAAACAGAAAAACGCCATCACTGCCTGCGCCTGAGCTTAACTTAGCTTTAATGGAAGCTATCTCTCCATTAAAAGCACTATACACTGCCATATAGTCGTTAACACTTGTGGTGACAGCAGGCGTAACGCCAGCGGCTGTGGGCTTTACTATGACAGTAAGAGGCACCTCATATTCCGTGCGTTGTATGCTTTCGGTAATATTATCAGCAGTAGTGGCAAAGTCTTTGTCGGGGCCGGCACTAAGAATGGCCATGCCTTGATCATTGGGCGCAAAGCGAATTTCTGTACCCCATGCGTCACTGAGGGTTCTTGTATTAAAAGTGGTATACGGCCCGCGCCAGCCCACACCAAAGCCCACAATTCCATTATATGCCCAAGATGCTATGATATTTTCTTCATACATGGTACTAGGATCATAGTTTAACACCCAATCTTGCCCTGCAAAAGTATTGTCTTCCACCCAATAGGTGCTTGAACTGGCTGTGGGATTTTGCCCATGCGCATCTTGTACGCAGCGAAAATATCTATATTCGCCGCTGCCTGCGGGTGTTTCCACTTTGACATAGTCAGAGTTTATCAATATTAATTGTGGCTTAGCGGCATGGTATTGACGCCCTTCTTCCCACTCAGGCACATAGGGAAAATCTGCTTCCGTTTTACCAGTACTTCCACCGGTAACAGCCTCCCACTCAGAGGAAGCGCTAAAGGAGCCTGCGGGAGAAATATGGCTTTCAATGCATTTATAAACTGTAGTTGTACCGCTATCGTACACATAGGAGCCCGTCAGTAATTCTGCACTTCCCATATCAGCCACAAAACCATTGGGCTGACTTACACCGTCGGTAACACTGCCCCTTTGTCCAATGATAGCAATTTTCATATCGCGTAACATTTCTTGGGTCATGGCTCTTTTTTGATCTTCTAAATTCCATTGTTCCTTAGAAATAAGCAGCACCAAATTATCATCATTATTGGGAAGCCTTGGATCTATGGGGCCATAGTCTGTGCTTCCGGAAGTACCCACGGTGCCAAAATTTATACGTCTATCAGAACCGGCACTGACAAAATACAAATTTTCTTTATCGTCAAAATACACCAATAAAGACGAACCCCAACCATCGGTGAGGCGGCCTTCCCCTTGGCGCAACAAGAAATGACGTGAATTTTCATCATGCTCACCAGAGCTATTAGGCGCTGTATAAGTATAAATATCGTCATCGCGCTTAAAGTCATCGCGTGGCGGCGCAACATAGGGGCCCTTCCACTCTTCTTCCATGAGTTCTTCCGGATCTCCCCCTTCAAGGCGTATGAGATTCGTCCAAAGCCCCAGTGGCATGACGCTGTCATCAAAGTTATACGGCACTGATGTGTCTAAAAGTTCAGGTTTATCCGGAGAGCTTGCATCCTTAGGAATATTCCATTCTTTAGTACTATCGTCCCATTCGTGTACAACGAATTGCGGTAATCGGCCATAATCTCCCACATAACCGCCCAGAGTGCGATTACCATTGGCATCATAGGCATTTTCAGCGCCAAGCAAGCCAAAGCGAATGACTTCCAGAAGTTGTACGGTTTCTTCTTTTTTCACATTATCATTCATGCGCCCTTGAAATGGGAGCACTAGAGTTACCAGCAGACCCAATATGGAGATTACAATGAGCAATTCCATAAGGGTCATGCCCTTATCACCTCGCATCATAAATTTTCTCCAATTCTTTATTTTTAAAGTTTATTTCAGCCTTTTGAAAAAGCTCTTCTTTATACTTCTTAAAAGCATTTTGGCCTTTTTCATTTTTTAACTTTCTTGCCAGCTCATTTTGCATTTCTTCAAAGCTGGGTATGGCATCTTGCTCGGCGGTTTTCTTAATGATATGGTAGCCAAACTTTGTTTCCACCACAGGGCTGATTTCGCCTGTTTTCAAAGCAAAGGCCGCTGTGGCAAAAGGTTTCACCATTTCTTCCCTGCTAAAGAAGCCCAAATTTCCGCCTATTTGTGCAGAGCCATCTTGGCTATGTTCTTTAGCCAATGCGGCAAAATCTCCACCTTCTGTGACTTGTTTATGCAGGGCATCAATGTTCTTTTTGGCTTCGGCTTTTACTTCGGGTGTGGCATCTTTAGCCACGGTGATTAAAATATGCGAAGCTTGAATATGCGGTTTACGTGCATAGGTATGCTTTTCTTTTTCATAGAGCGCTTTGAGCTCTTCTTCGGATACTTCCACTTTATCTAAAATGTGAGAGTTCAGCAGTTGATTCACCGAAGCTTGCTGTTGCCAAATGAGGCCATATTGTTTTTCTGTCATGCCGGCAGCAGCAAGAATTCTTCTAAATTCGCCCTCTTTCTTATAGCGCGCACTCACTATGGAACTCCTAAGATGCCCCCCTGCTTCATTTACGCCAAAGCCTTCTTTTTTTGCTTCTTGCTCCAAGAGCTCCATATCAATAAGATTTTGCAACACTTCTACTTTTACAGCATTTTCATCAATGGCATCATTCTTATTTTTTTTGGCCTTCTTAAGGGCATCCCGCAGGCTATTATCATACATCCACTTAGGAATATTAACATTATTAACAGTCATAAGCGTTGAACTATCTTGCAAGGCCATGATTTCTTTATCAGTAGGAATGGCCGGCTCTGCTTTTTTTTCTTCGCTCAAAGCCAGTGAAGGCATACAAAGGAGCATAGCCAGTGTTAAGGCTACGTATTTTTTTGATATAATTCTTTTTTTCATAAATATTCCTTGAAAATATATTAAAATTAGAGGCCGTATACAGCAAGCATACCGGAAATAAGACCGTACATAACAAAGGCCACAAGCCCCCCCAGCACGGCAATGATAAGCGGTTCCATAAGGGCGTTCATGCGCTTCACATTGGTTTCCAACATGCTTTGGTAAATGTCAGCGGTAAGTTCTAAAACGCGCACCATTTCCCCTGTTTCTTCGCCTGTTCTCACCATTTCACACACCATGGAGGGAAATATATCCGTATGCTCCGCAAGGGTGGTGGACATGCTTTCCCCTTCTAAAATATTATCCACCATGCCGCGTACCACTTGCACAGCGGCGGCATTACTAATGGTATTACTTACAGTGCCAAGGGCTTCCACAAGGGGCACCCCCGAAGAAATGAGCATGGCTAAATTTCGTGAAAAGGTAACAACTATGTCGCAACGCACTACCCCTTTCACCACAGGTACATGCATTAATAATTTATCCACAAAGAGCTTTCCTTCCGGCGTCTTACGTAGCAATACAGCCATGATGATAACACCAAAAATGCTGCCAAAGAAGAAATGCCAATTACTTTGCATCCAGCCGGAAATATCCATAATCATCTGGGTAATGGGGGGTAAGCCTTCATCTTTTCCAAGCATGGCGGCAAATTTTGGTATAACGCTCAAGGTTAAGAAAGCAATAACACCTATGGCAGCCACCAAAACAAAGCCCGGATAAATTAAGCTGGTAATAAGCTGTCTTCTAAATCCGGCTGAAAGTTCCAATTGGTCGGCAATGCGCACCATAACCGTTTCAATTTCACCGGATAGCTCCGCCGCGCCCACCATATTGACAATATAGGGGGAAAAAACATGTGGATAGGCCGCTAAGCTTTGCGAAAGGGTTTCGCCGGACTCCACATCCACTCTAATGGCGTGCAGCATTTTGCGCATACCAAAAGGGCCCGATTGATTTTCCATAAGGGTCAGCGCACTGATAATACTCACGCCGGATTCCAATAACACCGCAATTTGCCTAAAGAGTAAGGGTAAGTGTTTTCTCTTGGGCGGGTCCAGAGAGGCGCGCATGGCATCAAGACTGAGCTCTCCCTTGCGTTTTACACCTTCTTGCACCAGCTCAAGTTTTAGTAAAAAATAGCCCTCCCCTTTGAGGTAGGACATGGCTTCTGCTTCACTGGCGGCAGTTATTTTGTCAGTAACTTCTTGCCCTGTGGGAGAGAGAGTGGTGTACACGTATTCCGGCATAATTATCCCTTAATGGTGGTTCTCAGAACCTCAGCAGTAGAAGTGGTTCCCAATTGAATTTTACGAATGCCGTCTTCGCGTAATGTGGTCATGCCGGCGGCCTTACCCACTTCACCAAGAGTACGAGCATTACTGCCCTTGAGGATTTCCGTACGTACGTCGTCATCCACTTCCAACAATTCAAAAATGCCAATACGCCCTTTATAGCCGGAGTGTAAACACGCCGGACAACCTCTGGGTTTATACCAAGGCAAAGTAATATTTTCCGGAGCAATGCCAAGCTCAGCGCATTCAGCAGCTGAAGGCTCATAGGCCTCTTTGCACTTGGGGCAAAGCCTACGTAAAAGACGTTGTGCCAGCACGCCAGAAACAGATGCCCCCACAAGAAAGGGTTCACAACCCATATCTATAAGACGGGGCAAGGCGCCGGCGGCGTCATTGGTATGCAAAGTGGTAAATACAAGGTGACCCGTGAGCGATGCGCGCAAAGATATGGAAGCTGTTTCCATATCGCGTGTTTCCCCCACCATAACCACGTCAGGGTCTTGCCGTAAAATGGAGCGCAAAGCCGCCGCAAAGGTAACTTTATCCCCTTTACTGACTTGCACCTGATTAATACCGTCAATTTTATATTCCACAGGATCTTCCACGGTGGTAATATTAATATCCGGTGAGTTAATGGAGTTTAGGGCGGCGCACAAGGTGGTGGATTTTCCGGAACCCGTGGGCCCCACAATAAGAATAATACCGTGCGGGCGGCGAATAAGCTTATCAAAGCAAGTCATATCCCTTTCAGAAAGTCCCACTTGTTCCACAGTTAAGCGATTAGACTTCCCTGCCAAAATACGCATAACGATTTTTTCCCCGTGAATGCAGGGCAAGGATGATACGCGCAAATCAATGGAGTCGTCCTTGGTTTCATACATGAAAGCGCCATCTTGGGGGCTGCGGCGTTCGGCAATATTAAGACCGCCCATAACTTTTATTCTTGATGTGAGCACCGGCAGCATTTCCACGGGAAATTCACTGATTTCTTTAAGGATACCGTCCACGCGAAAACGCACTTTAATAATATTTTCCAGCGGTTCAATATGAATATCAGAGGCGCCGCAGCGCAAAGCCTTGGTAAGCAAGCCATCCACAATTTCCACGGTGCTTTTATCGGCAAAGTCCACCACCGCATCAATTTCGTACATTCTGTTGAGAAGTTCAGTGACGGTGCTCTTGGTGGCAATGAAGACCTTCAGCGGAATTTTCGTGACGCGCTCAAGGGTTCTTATGGTCTGCGGGCTTACCACTTGTCCGGAAGCCACATGTAACTTGTCATCCACCACACAAATGGGGATAACATTATTACGTTTGGCTATGGCTTCAGGAAGATGTGTTTTGGCATTTTTGTCAAAGGTGATTTCAAAAAGATTTACATATTCCAAATCCCAAATGATGGCCAAGTTTTGCGTAAGGGTTTCTTCATTCACAAAACCCAAAGCGGCTATGTTTTCCGCCAAGGTGCCACCCTTGCGCAATTTTGCTTGCTTTGCTTCTTGTGCTTGCTCAAGAGTTATGATGTTGTCACCAAGCAAGACTTCTAAAAGCTTATCATCCAGTGAGCCGGCCTTGGAGGTTCTTTGCGGGGTAGCGGTATTAAGCATCAACAATATCCAACCTTGGAGTAATTACAGATTCACTCTTAGCCATGCGAATGGCTGTTTCGCGGTCAATGAGTTTGTCGCGGTAGAGTTTTACCAAGGAAAGTTCCATGGTTTGCATACCAAACTTGGCGCCGGTTTCAATGGCAGAGTACATTTGCTCCAACTTATTGGTGCGTATGATATTGGAAATGGCCGGCGTTACGCGCATAACTTCCACAGCAGCCACGCGCCCACTGCTTTCTGCACGTTTGAGCAAGCGTTGCGACACCACGCCCTTAAGGGTGGAAGAAAGTTGCTGGCGTATTTGGGTTTGTTCTTCGATGGGAAAAACGCCAATCATACGCGCCAAAGTGGACTCAGCATCTCTGGAGTGCAAGGTGGAGAACACAAGGTGCCCTGTTTCTGCAGCCATAATGGCTGTGCGCATGGTATCAAGGTCACGCATTTCGCCCACCAGAATAACGTCTGGGTCTTCGCGCATGGCATCGCGTAGGGCTCCTGAGAAAGTAGGTACATCGGTAAAGATTTCTCTTTGTGTGATGAGAGCTTTATCATTATGATGGACAAATTCCACAGGGTCTTCAATGGTAATAATATGGCAAGGTTTGCTTTTATTAATTTTATCAATAATGGCGGCAAGGGTGGTGGATTTACCCGAGCCCGTGGGCCCTGTTACCAGCACCAAGCCGTCCTTAAGATTAGAAAAATAATGCACGCCCTCAGGTATGCCCAAGGCTTCCAAAGAAAGCTTAATATGAGGCAATTGACGAAAAACAGCCGCCAAGGCGCCGCGTTGATAAAACACATTCACACGAAAACGTGTAGTATCATCCAGATTATACGCTGTATCCACAGACAAATTATCCTTCAATACTACTTTTTGCCTTTCTGTGAGGATGGGCAAAAGCATTTCGTCCAAGCATTCTTTGCACAATTTCTGCTTAGGCAATTTTGCCAATTCGCCGTCAATGCGCACTAAAGGCAAGGAGTTGAGGGTCAAATGCAAATCTGACCCCCGCAACTTAATGGTTTCGGCTAAAAGTTCATCAAGGGTAGCGCAATTTTCGCTGCTTTCCGACATTTCTAGACTCATACCTATTCACCAATTTCCACAATGGCACCGCGCGTACGATTACCGTCTATGAGTTCACGTAAGGCATGCCCCACATTGAAGGGGAAGGGAGTTTTGGCCAATTCGCCTTCGAAGGACGGTTGCAAAATGCCTGTTTTTTCTTGCAATTGCAGTATATTTTCCTTGCCTTGTGTGGCGTAGGGATGGTTGGAGTACTCCGGCAAGAGGTTTTCCCGAATTTTTTGCGCTTCATGCGGAGTCATAATAATATGCGGGGTAATAAGCATAACCAATTCTTTACGTGTGGCTGTTCTCACCTTGTTAGAGAAGAAAAAGCCTAAGATGGGAATATCCCCCAAGAAGGGCACTTTTTCTTCATCATCAACGATGCTTTCTTCAATGAGGCCGCCAAGAATAATGGTTTTGCCGTCCATGCCCACCACAATATCTTCAATTTCTGTGGTGATAACCGTATCTGTTTCGCCGGAGCGTACTTGTGTGCCAATGACATAGTCAAAAGACGGCCCTTGGCCTATGCCCGCGCGAGACATTTCCGTTAATATTTTCATGGTAACGGTGCGGTCTGCATTGATGGAAGGGGCTATTTCCAAGGTAAAGCCCACATCTTCCCGTCTGTAAGTGGTGCTTACAGAAGCAGGAGAGGTTTGCGCCCCATCAGCATTAAATTGTGCCTGTGTTACGGTATAGCCTTCACGAATGGGTACTTCCACACCCTGAAAAAATTTCCCTGCCGCATTGTTCGCCACCAGCATTAAAGGTGTGCTGAGCTCGGTAATTCTGCCTTCGCTTTCCAGCATACTTAGGCGCATCCCAATTTTTTCACTAATATAGGAAAAGGCAAAGGAAGCCGGCGCAGATGTAAGCGAACCTTGCTGTGAAGCCAAGGAAAGAGCGGCATTTGTGCCCACATCGGGGGTATAGTCTAGGTCAAAGAAAGACTCCATGCCGTCTTCTAAGGTAACGCCTAAAATTTTCACTTCCAATAAGAGCTCACGGGTGGGCGTGTCTATTTGGTCAATCAAGTCGCCCACTTCTCCTAGGAGAGAAGAATCTACAGAGCGTACAATAATGCTATTATTCCGCGGGAATAAGGTCATTAAGGCTCTGGCCTGCCCTATTTGACGCTCCAAGAGCATTTCAGGGGTAAATTCGCCGCCTTCGCGTAACAACCTTGCCATGCGCCCAAGGTCTACTTCATCCATTTTGAGGCCGGCAAGGTTGGTGACACCTTTTTCTTTCTTTTCAAAGGTATCATCTGTGTCAGTACTGTCATCAATCTTAGAATCTTCCTCTGTGCCAATGTCGGGAAATTCATCGGTGCCCACATGGCCATAACTTTTTACATCCTCAGGGGTGGTGAGGCGCACGCGTGAGCCAAAAACATTACTAATGGCCTCTGCCACGGTGAAACAAGAAGCGTATTTTAAATTATACACCCGTGTTTGTTCGTCACGGCGCAAGGTAAGCTCACGCCCGTATTCTTCCACACGCATAACGCGTATGACATTATCCTGCTCACTAAACCATAAATTGTAGGTCTTACATATGACTTCCAAGGCCAAGATGGGCGTAACGTTTTTTAAATACAGGGAAATGGGCAAGGCTTGAATTTCCGGTGTGGCCACCACGTTTTGCCCTGTCATTTCTGAAATAAGGCGCAAAATTTCACTGAGCGGTGTTTTATCAAATTGAAAAACTTCCACTATGGGCGACTTGGTAGTGCCGGAGTCTGCTTGCGCTGCGTGGGCGCTGTGAACAGAAAAAGCCAATAGAAAAAAACCAAGCAAACAGAAAACAGATGCTAGCGCTTTGGACGAATGAAATTTTGCAAACATTAGTAGAACTTTCCTCTTATTTCTATACCGTCATCCAAGACGACAGTCATACCATTGAGGTGAATTTTTTTGATGGTGAGGGACTTGGTCAAATTTGTCTTGCCACTGCCATCAATAACCACATTGTCAGATTCGTACAAAATGCAAGAACCTTTATTTTGAATAATGGCCGAAACGCCGCGTTTGCCGCCCACTTGAATAAGGCCTGTCACCTTTATGAGAGGTAAACGGGCATAGCTGGCATGGTTGGGCTTGGAATTACCGTCAAAACGCAGCTCTTGCGGAGGTTTATTTTTGTCTTCCTCATCATCGGCCTTTTCTGCGGCTTCATTCCACCAAGACGTGTCTTGGGTGGGGGCGCCTTCTCGCACCATTTCCCCAAAGGGGTCGCGCTTGCCTGAAGGCTCAAAGGTTTTTAAATACTTAGCACTGGCAGTGGTACACTCCGGCAAGGCCGCTGCCCCTTCTGCCTGAGCTTCTGTCTGAGCTTCTTCTTGTCCCTGTGCTTGTTCCTGCGTGGGGCTTGCCCCTGCCTTATCCTGTATTTTTTGAGCCTCGGCTTTTTTCTGGGCGGCCTCTTGCGCTGCCGCAGGAATTTGCAAAGCCGGGCTGGAATTTACCGCCTCAGAAGCTTTAGTAGTTCCAGTAGCAGCAGTAGCCGCCGCAGGGCTTGTGGCATGGGCAAAGGGTGCCAAGGCAGCTGTCATGAAAAATGCCAGAAAAAAGCCCCCCAAGGGCAGGGGCACACGTAAAGCCTTGCAAGCAGGGCTAAATGATAAATAAGAGGTCAACACTGACATCGCCATGATCCTTCATCCTTTGTACCTTCACTTGGGTGACATTGACCACCGAAGGCAGCTTTCGTATTTCTGCAAAAAATTCATACATGGACGTAAAGGAACCGGTGAGGTTTACGCTGTATAAAATTCTGGGCAAGGTTTTTTGCTCCGTTTGCACAGAAGCAAAAAGGCTTTCCAATTCCTTACTAAAAGGTGCCAATTGGTTTACTTGCAAGCCATTGTTGGCGGCCATTTCGCTAATGCGCAGCACCATTTCTTCTTCACGGCTTTTATCGGCAATACGTGTGGCCTTGACTTCTTCTAATTTCTTTTTAAGCTCAGCCACTTCTCCCCTCAGCTTAGCCACTCTTTTTTCTATACTTTCAATATTATCCGGCGGCACCGTTTCATTGATGGCCTTTACAATATCATTATTTTTCTTCACAAGTGCTGTTTGTTCAGCAATAATGTCATCGCGAAAATGGTTTAAGTACATATAGATGGCACCCACAATTAAAAAGCTGACCACACCCCAGCGTTCAATAAAGGAAAATTGACGCATATGCTATTCCTCCTCTAGGCGAATTTGCAGTGAGAAGGAATAATGTATATCATCCCCTTCTTTTCCGGTGACCTGCGCGCTTTTTTCCAAGCGGCATTGGCGCACCATGGGTAAATTTTTGAGGGACACCACATACTTACTCACCACATCATAGCGCATGCCCACACCTTCCAAAAACCACACTTGGTCAGAAAATTGTTGTAAATTATGCAATTGAATGGAAGAAGGTGTCACATCAATGATACCGGCCAAGAAGCCGCGCAATAAATATTGCCTGTCCAAAAGACCGCTATGCAAAAGCTTTATTTGACTATTAATTTCACGCTGCTCTTTATTTAAACCATTAAAAGCATTCACAGCGTCCTGCCCTTTTTTCACCTCGGCATCCAATTTCTTTTTGTCTTCTTCAAGGGTGGCAATGACATCTTGTGTTTGCAACACTTGGTATTTCAGCCAAGAAGCTTCTAGCCCCAAGCAGAAAAGGCATAAGGCTAAAATAATGCCGGGCAAGGCCAAGGGATGCGCCACTATGCGCGGCACAAGGGGGACGTGATTGTCCACCAAGAGGTTACAACAATTTTTGCACAGGGCTTGCGCGCCGGCGCTTAGCGCCGTCATATAGCGCGCCGGCACCACGCCGGGGGCTTGTACGTCGGGCAGGTCATAGGTCACATCCCAGCGTTTCACATCGGCTTGGGGGGCATAGTCCCGCACGAGGGAGCGCCATTGCTGTTCGGCATTTTCCCCGCCAAGAATAATCATGGGACTGCGGCTTAAGGTGCCTTCATAATCTTCCACAATTTCATCCACCAAGGTCATGGTATTTTCTATGGCAGATTCTAAAGTATCAATGTCATGCCTTTGAAAGGTCACGGGCATATGGTTTACCGTAAGCGCCACCATGGCATCATAGGCACGCCAATTCACCATGATGCGCGGTCTTTCATTGTCCACGCTGATGAGATTCACATCCATATTTTTCTGGGTGGGGGCGCAGTGCCCAAAGGCGAAAATTTCTTCCGGCATCATACCCATGAGCTTAAGCTTTAAACTGGCGCACACTTGCTCCATGTTTTGATAGCTTTTTTCGTGCAGGGCAAACACCATGGCATGAATGGTGGTGGAATCATCCAGACCATAAGCATCAAATTCCCCTTGGGGAGAAGGGGGCACATACACGCCTATCATGGCTTCATTGGCGGGGTAATCCAAAAGGGGGCTTATTTCAAAGCGCGCCGCGGCTTTCAAAGCCTCTGCGGCCTTACGCTTGCCAAAACGCGTGGATTGAGGTTTGGGCAAGTCCGCCGTGGTGGAGACAAATTCATCACTGACCACCAAAAGATTTTTGGTGGACAAGGCGCCCCACTGCTTAAGTAAATGCGCCAAACGTAATTTGGGGCTTTCTATGGATTGCTCAAAAGGCACTTCCATAAAACGCAGCAATTCCACTGCGCCCTTGCCTTTTTTGCGTACTAACACGCCTCTGGCAGAAAATTCTTCAAGAACAGCCACCAAAACTGTGCCGCTATTTTTTTGACTGAAAGCGCCGCCAAGGGCAGCGGATATACGGCTTACCAATGCTTGTAATTTCATGGGCTGATTCTCACCTTAAAAAACGAAAATGGAAGCAAAGCTCTTTACCTAGGTAAATAATGCTTTTGTTGCTTGTAAAGGATGGCGAGAATTTTCCCGCCATCCTTGTATTATCTTAGCATATGGTGAGGGGCCAGCTCACCACCTTTA
>CAYJNA010000051.1:13380-16835 GCA_964371225.1 uncultured Desulfovibrionaceae bacterium | reverse complement strand
TTCCCCGTACTCTCCCCCCCTTGTGGCGCATGAAAAAAGCTCGGGAATGTTTTTTACAATCAGAAGCGCTGCAAGTGCTTCGTGGTAAAAAAACATTCCCGAGCTTATAACAAATTAATAAATTTAAGTATATAAAGAGAAGTGCAGCATCACATTAATATTTTATGAAAGCAACTCGTTTAAGTTTTCTTTGTATTTTTCACCAATTTCAGTAAAAATTAGAACTAAGCTGTCAAAAACGTCACTTCCTGCAAAAGCTGCCCATAAATCATTTTGAATAAGTAAATCGTTTTGAACGTCACATTCTGAACTAGTCCATCTGGCATAAGGTTCAGGATAATAAGGATTATATGGAATTCCTATTCGAGCATCGATTTTTGCATTTTTATCTATACTTAAACGTAATGCAGCCCATGTTAAAAGCTTTTCACGCATTGTTCTAAATTCTTTTAAATTTGGTTTTACAGTTGTTATATCAACATATAACTCTACTCCATTTGAAAGCGTAACAAAAACATCCACTGTACTATCTTTATGATAATTTCGTTTCCCTTGCTTAACTGTTTTTCGAATTTTTGCTATTGTTTTTGGTGTATCCCAGTTCTTGCTACAAGCTTCTTTGATAAGTAAAGCTGTCGCATCATCAACACTCCCAATTATTTTATGCTGACGCACTGCCGTTAAACCTTGTGATTCTGCTAAAATAACAGCAATTTGTTCATATATAGACATTCCAAAAGAGGTGTATAACGAGTGTGTAATTGATGCTGTTACAACTGTTTTTTTTCCAAACATAGCGTCAAAAAATGGACTGTAAGCAGTTTCAGGGTTGTATTTTTCTAATTTATTAGAAATTGCCTGTGTTACAATCGTTTTTATTTTTTCCGTAACCTCTAGAGAAAGTGCCATGGTAACCTCCTTTTACGGAAAAATTTACTTGCAATTTACAAAAAAAACAAATAGTAACCAATGCCATATGCAAAGGTTAATAAAGCGAGGTGCGTTACGATGAATATTTCAGAGGCTGCTGAATTTTTAGGTATATCGGCAGATACAATTCGCAGATGGGAAAAAAAAGGCTTAATTAAATCTTTTCGAAACAAATTAAATTATCGTAATTTTGAAAAAAATGAACTACAAAGAGCTTACGATAAATATGTAAACGGAATGCATAGTGAAAACAGATATACCATCTTAAAGTCACCCCAAAAAAGTAATTTTACAAGTGTTGAACTATTCGCTGGTGCGGGAGGATTAGCTCTTGGCTTTGAAAATGCAGGATTTAATCATGAACTTTTAGTTGAAATTGATAAAAATGCTGCTAACACTTTGAAGTTAAATCGATCCCATTGGAATGTATTATGTTGCGACGCTCGTGATGTTGATTATAGTGGTATAAATGCTGACATCGTGACAGGTGGCTTTCCGTGCCAAGCTTTCAGTTATGCTGGAAATAAATTAGGATTTGAAGATATTAGAGGAACATTGTTTTTTGAACTAGCAAGATGCTTGGATATTGTAAAACCTAAAATTGCTGTCGGGGAAAATGTTCGAGGTTTGTTAACGCATGATAATGGTAGAACTTTAAAGACCATGATATCCATTCTTATGGAACTTGGGTATACCGTCGGTTTCAAGGTCTTAAAAGCTCAATACTTTGATGTTCCACAAAAAAGAGAACGGTTAATTGTCATCGCAGTTAGAAATGACCTTAATATTCCCATTTTTTTTCCAAAAGAAAGAGATTACACAATATCTTTAAGAGAAGCATTAAAAGATACACCAGATTCAGCAGGCCAGCAGTATCCTCAACGGAAAAAAGAAATTATGGATTTAGTTCCTCCAGGTGGATACTGGAAAGACTTACCAATAGATTTACAAAAGGAATATATGCGGGGAAGCTTTTATCTTAGCGGCGGAAAAACTGGTATGGCACGCCGTTTATCGTGGGATGAACCGTCATTAACCCTAACATGCGCTCCTGCACAGAAGCAGACTGAAAGATGTCATCCTGAAGAAACACGTCCGCTAACTGTAAGAGAGTACGCAAGAATTCAAACTTTTCCTGACGAATGGAAATTTGAAGGAACTGTTACAAGCCAGTATAAACAGATTGGCAATGCAGTTCCTGTAAACCTAGGGTATCATATCGGCAGATGTTTAATGGCTATGCTTTCAAATTCGAAAGATGATGATATGGAAGAATATATTCAACATGAAAATAAGAATGAACAATACCACCAACTATCGTTACTACAGCAACTCAACTAAACTAAGCTGAGCACTTATCTATACCCACAACATATTTCAAACCTCAACCGCCCCCCTAGCTCACCATACCCCCACATGCGTCTGTCCCCTTCCTTTTCCCCGTACTCTCCCCCCCTTGTGGCGCATGAAAAAAGCTCGGGAATGTTTTTTTACACTCAGAAGCGCTGTAAGTGCTTCGTGGTAAAAAAACATTCCCGAGCTTATAACAATCCAATAAATCAAATAAAACTACATAATATATCTCATCTACACCCACAGTACAGATAACAAATCATCATGCGCCACTCTCTTTTCTATTCAATCCATTGTATCACTTGAGCTTGCGGACGGCGCGTTTTAGCACGTGGCTCATGCTCACGTTTACCAAAAGCCACCATAACAGCCACACCATAGACCTCACGATCCAAAAGACCTTTTTCTGCCAAAAAGCTTTCAACTTTTTCTTTATTAAAACCTTCTATGGGGCAAGAATCATGCCCTAAAAGAGCGGCTGTAGTCATCATATTTCCAAGAGGGATATAGCATTGACGCGCTGCCCATTCAAACTTTGCCCTTTCATTACCAGCATAACCTAAATCATTTTCGATGAAGGGGCCAAAAGCATCCATACGTAGCTCTGCGGCTTCTTCAGGCAAATGCTGTGTATCGCGCATGATGGTATTTTTAATGTAGTCACAACGTGGCGCCATGGCGCAACCTTTGCGAGCTATAATAATGACAAAGTGGCTGGCAGTAGGGAGCTGCCCCTGAGCACCCCAACAAAATTGCTTAAGCTCTTGGCGCAACTCTTTATTCTGAAGCACAAGAAATTGCCAGGGCTCAAAACCAAAAGAAGAAGGAGAAAGACGCCCCGATTCTAAAATGGTATTAAAATCATCAGAATTAATTGTAAAATTGGAATCAAAACTTTTACAAGCGTGACGGAAATTCCATGCCGTAAACAAAGTTTCTGTAATAGTGGACATACTACCTCCGTGGTAATTTTAAAAATATGAAAAATAAAACATATTAAAGCGTTAGTTACTATTTTACTAAACGAATCTCTTTCATGACACATTTAAAAGAAGGTGTCAAAGGAGCGAATAAATATTAAAGAATACTTTAATTAGGAATTTTTACTAAAAAGAAGCAAATAATGCACAAAATATGAACTATGCGCTCATTATGAGGCGGAGAGAAATTTT
>CAYJNA010000051.1:9313-13280 GCA_964371225.1 uncultured Desulfovibrionaceae bacterium | reverse complement strand
GAAATTTTTTGAAAAAAAGAAAGGTAGGGGGAAAGGAATATGGGGGAGGAAAAGAAGCTTTTTCTCTCCCCCACAACAACAAGAATAAAATAACAAAAAAACTAATTTCCTTCACAAATCATGTGCGCAAAAATTTGCGCATCAAAAATGGCATTGGAGATGAGGGCTTTTTCTTCTGGCTCGTGACAGTTGGAAAGAATACGACTCCATACAGCGGCATGAAAACCACTCTTGCGTAATTCCTTGGCTACGGTACCACCACCTATACCCACAAGATTTGGTTCAATACCATGTTTTTGTAAAGCTTTTTGCAAGGAAAGCACTACTAAGCTCTCTGCCGGAGTGGGGGCAGGAGCCTCCTGCTGACTTTCCACTGTAACGGTAATGCTCACATTATACTGCCTTGCCATGCCCTCACAAATTTCTTGTGCTTTGGCAAACACATCGGCGGGTGAATATTGCGGTAAAAGGCGGCAATCCATGTAAAATACATCACGTGCCGGCACGGTATTCACATTGGGCACATTGGCCTCACGCTTGGTGGGGGTAAAAGTGGAAGTGGGAGGATCAAAAAGCGCATCATGCTGCGGAAAATACGCATTCAACGTTTGTAAAGCCACCACTAAAGCAGATCCTGCTAACATGGCATTGTGCCCGCGATGCGGCGTGGAACCATGACATTGTTTACCTTCCACAGTGAATCGTAACCAAAGTACATGTTTTTCAGCAATTTCTAGTAAGGTTCCTTCGGCATTACCAAAATCCGGCACTACAAACATATCTCCAGCGGTAAAAATATCACCGTGCTCACGCATAAGCCATTCAATGCCATAGGTATTTTGCGTTTCTTCATCAGCCACAAACACACAACCGAGAGACAACTGTGGCGTATGCCCTAATGCTTGCATGGTTTGCAGAAGAAGAAGACCTGAAACTATGGCCTGTTGATTATCTTCTACACCGCGCCCAATGAGGGTATCCCCTTCCACGCGTAAAAGCCAAGGATCAGCTTTCCAAAGCGAAAGATCTCCCGGAGGTACCACATCCATATGCCCTAAAATCCATAATGTTTGTGGGCTATGCCCTGATATGCGTGTCACTATATTGGGGCGATAACCGCAAGGAACGCGTGCATCTGGCGCATTATATTGGCGTATATCTTGTACACCCATGCGCTGTAATTGACTGACAATATACGCAGCTTTATGTTCTTCACCTATACCGTCATTTTCAGGCCCCAAGGCAGGAAGCGCGGTGAGTGCTTTTTGAAATTCTATGACATCTTGGCTAGAATTTGCCAATTTTTCCATGATGGATGCAAGCATATATACCTCAATTACAAGATTATAACTTTAATCAAAAGCGTGTACTGCGTACACTTAGGCCAGAGCATAAAAAGAAGGGAAGGTTTAGCTTACAAAAAAATCCTTTGTAAGCCAAACCTTCCCGCATCATAATTTACACAAATATGTTTAGGAATTAGGGAGGAAATTTTGCAAATCCCGCGAAACTTCAAAGGTGCTCAATTCTGTGGCGGCGGCGGCGGCAAAGGGAGATTCTGCATGCCCATTAACAATCAATTCTAATAATTGCTTAGCCTTTTCATTATTTCCTAATTTGCGGAATAAACGTGCCTCACGGAAAAGCAAACCGGGATATTCTGAAGACGTGGGCTCTACAAATTGTCTGTACTGCTCTACCCACTCTAAAGCTTCAGGAATTCTATTGGCCACCTCTGTAATATCCATAAGTGAGCCTATGGCTTCCTTTCTGCGCCCTTCATCGGCTCTGTCGGAACGTTCTTGCTTAAGCTCGTCAAAAAGCTCCAAGGTTTTTAAATTATAGGAATAAGCATCCTTAATATCTTTACGCTGTTCAGCATCTTTAGCTAGAAAATACGTGGCATAGGCACGTTGATATTTAGGAATATCAGTATTTTCCGCCAGCTCTGTCCATAAATCAAGAGAACGCTCACGAAGTCCTAAATTTTCAGCGGACAAAGCCATGGCATAATCTAATTGCCCGCGCATGGCCGCAGTCATTTCCCAATCTTTGACCAATTCGCCAAGATCTAACATGGCGTTCCAATTGCCTGTTTCAAGGTATTTGTTAAAATACAGGGCAAAGGTGGGGTCGCTATACTGTGCATGCTTGGGTGTTTGCAAGAAGGTAGCAAAAAGCTCCATGGCTTTTTCATCTTCGCCACGCTCAAGGTAGCCACGCGCTAAAGCATTGCGTAAATCTGGGTCTATTTCTCCATAACGCTCACGTACAATGGGGAAACCATTCCATAAAGTAAGAATACGCCCATAATTTTCTTCTAAAAGAGAATTTTTCAAATCAGCCATGAAACCACGCATGATAACATCACGTGCCAGTTCCACATCCTCATTTTCAGGGTGTAAATCAATAAAGTCCGCCGCGGTACCCATGGACTCCACATATTCTTTATCCCACAATTGCCATAAAGCATATTTGAGTAAAGCTGTAACAGAGCGTGGTTCTGCTGGCCTTTCTTTCACAAGGTCTTGATAAACCACTTGCGGTAAAAGCTCACCAGGATTTTCAAAAACAGCGAACATTTCAGGCATGGTAAGAGGGCTATCGTAAATGCCCTTTTCAGCTAAACGTAGCACAGCCAATGCAGAGGCAGCGGTATCCGGATAATTGACTACCACGTCATTAAAAACTTCCATGGCGGCTTCAGGTTGCCCCAATTCAAAATACAAATCGCCAATAAGGCCAAGTACATGAGGGCTTGTTTCCGCAGTGGGCGTTAAGTTATACAAAAGCCAATATTTCTCTAATGCCCCTACTTTATTGCCAAGATTATAACTAATATCGGCTAAAGTCATTAAGTACTGCGGATCATCAATATAATACCGTGCCCAGCGTTTATCGGCAAAGTCTGCATACACAAGGGCTTCTTCATAATTTCCTAAACCGGCTAAAGCTTGCACCAAGGAAATGGTGGCATCTTTTACCGCGGAAGAGTCGGGATATTCTTGCAATATGTCGCGGAAAATTCTTTCAGCTTCGGCATAATGCCCTTTAGCCATCTTTGCTTTACCCAAAAGGTGAAAAGCCACAGGCACATGCGGATCATAAGGGAAGCGACGCTTTAAAGCTTTAAAATACCCTTCTGCTTCAGCAAGATTGCCCACATTCAAATTGGCCATGCCCAAACGATTCAAAGCATCAGGCACACGTGGAGAACGAAGATTTGCATTCATGGCTTCACTGGTGGAGCGTATAATATCTTCGTAGCCTTCTTCAGGCTTACCAGTGTAAATGGCGTCTACGGCATCACTACGGCTATAAAGCAATTGCTCACGCATTTCTAGCGTAAGATCTGGCATAACTAGAAGTTGCTCTATTAAAGGTAATACTTCTTTATGCTTAGCCTCATCTATAAGCTTTGTGGCTTCAGCATACACCTCTTCAAGCACAGGAGGCTTGGGTACCTCATTTCCCTCTTCATCCTGATAAATCACAGGGCGAGGTGCAACTTTTTCTTCATCGGTGGCTACTGTGGGCTTTTGTGCAGGGTCAATGCCTTGCACCACATCCATACCTTTTTGCGCATCACTGTTTTGCGCTGTCGTTGCATCTGTATCTGGTGCTTGCGCAGTCTCTTGGGCAGGCGTATCTTGATTAGCAGAGTCAGCACTATTCAACTTAGTTGCAATACCTGCATCTTCAGGCCAGTATTCAGGGCCGGACTTATTCACCGGTGCCTGTACTTGTTGCGGTGTAATCACCGTGCCGCGAGCCTTAGAGTCTTCTTCAGCAGGTGCAGCACTTTCCGTTTTACTTTGCTCTGCTTGCTCAGAAGACGTTGACACATCTGCTGTGGCCGCCTGAGCTTCACTGGTAAGAGAAATACTTGGAGAAGATGGAGCCGCCTCGGCTGGCGGTGAAGCATTTACAGCTGTGTTTTCACTCGGAGATGCTTTCTCAGAAGCAG
>CAYJNA010000051.1:0-9213 GCA_964371225.1 uncultured Desulfovibrionaceae bacterium | reverse complement strand
GCAGATTCATTTGGCGCAGCTTGGGGCGCATCCGTAGTTTTAGCCACCACAGGAGCCGAAGTGCCATCTACCTTTTCATGGGTCTCATCTGTTTGCGTCGCTTGCGTTATAGGGGAAACATTGTCAGGGGCAGATTTAGAAGTGTCTACTGGAGAATCTGCGGGGTTAGTTGCAGAATTATTTGTGGCACTATTTGCGGAACTATTTGTGCCAGCGTCTGCAGAAGTGTTTTCGGTAGAGCTTTCTTCTTGTGAAGGCGTTTTCGTAGTGCCATTTTCGCTTGCGCTAGCTTCAGCGGAATTATTTTCCGCAGAGCTTGTCACTGTATCTTGTGCGTCAGGCTTTACTGCCAATGCAGGACGAGAGGGAGTAAAGGACTGTGCCTGTGTTCCCACTGGAGCTAATGTTCCATCAGCGCGCCAGCGAGCCCCTAGAGGATCTGTAAAAACTTCAATAACTAATTGATTGCTTTCTGGCTGCGTAGCCACGTAACCAAAAGCAGAATTTGTAAGCTCTAGCACCAAGCCTTGCGCATCACTTTGGATATTACCCACAAGACTTTGCGCTGTTGGTGCTGTGCCTTGTAAGGAAATGCCCTGCTCGCCTTGCGGCACCGGAATACGTACCGTATTAAGCCCTGTACGTTCTACTTGATTTGCCAAGGTGGCAGCCACAGCTTGCTTTGTGGAGGAAGCCGTATCTAAATCAATAACAATACGTTCGCGCCCATTATCCTGTTCCCATTGCCAATGCGTAGAGGCTGCCAAGCCTGAACATGGAGCCCAAAGCAAGGAAGCCAAAAGAAACGACGCTCGTAGGGTCGTGGAAAGAGGCCGATTACCGGTCAAAAAGCTGTATCGCATTGTAAACATTCTGCAAAAATTATTCCATTATTATGCCAGATTTTTGATTTTTTTTAAAGACCTTTTTTCTTAAGCTTTTCGATAAGCGTAGTACGTTTCACGCCTAAAAGCTCAGCCGCTTGATTCTTTACACCGTCAGATTTTTCCATGGCCTCGTCAAGAAGCCTATCTTCAATGGCGTCTAAAAACTCTTTAAGCCCCATATTGCGTTTTTCAAGCTCTGCCAAGGTTGGCCATACAAAACCTTGTTCCATAGGTGCTACAACAGGCGGAGCAGGTTCATAAGGCGGTGGCATAAAGGAAGGTCGTCTTTCTGCATCCAGCTCTGCATCAGAAAAAAGAAAATCCTCTAAACTATGAATATCTTCTGGAAGCTCTTCTAAATTCCCCACTGAATCCAGAATTTTTTGTGGCAAATCTTCTATTTCTACCTGAGGCCCATCGGCAAGAATACTCAAACGCTCCATGAAGTTTTCTAATTCGCGCACATTTCCCGGCCAAGGATAAGCCATAAAAATACGGGCTGTCATGGGAGCCAGCTCTAATAGAGGTCTTTTTTTCTTCTCACAAAAGCGCTGCAAAAAATGACGAACCAACAAGAGCACGTCGCCAGACCTTTCTCTAAGGGGCGGCAAATGTAAAGGGATAACATTCAGCCTATAGTAAAGGTCTTCTCTAAAACGTCCCGCATACACTTCGTCTTCAAGGTTTCTATTGGTAGCGGCCACAATGCGCACATCTACCTTTTTAATGCCGGTTCCCCCCACCCTTTCTATTTCTTTTTCTTGAAGCACACGCAAAATTTTAACTTGTAAGCTCAAGTCCATTTCGCCAATTTCATCTAGAAAAATAGTACCGCCATCGGCCATTTCAAAACGGCCGGGACGTGTACGAATGGCGTGGGTAAAGGCTCCCTTCTCGTGACCAAACAGTTCAGATTCTAAAAGTTCTTTTGGAATGGCACCGCAGTTAATAGGCACAAAGGGCTTATCTGCACGCTCACTGTAGGAGTGTAAAGCGCGCACGAGAAGTTCCTTTCCTGTGCCAGACTCACCCGTGACAAGAACAGTACTGTCTGTGGGAGCCACTTTTTTGAGCACACGAAAGACTTCCGCCAAAGAGCTACTTTGCCCAATGATGCCACTTTTTTGCCAATCCATCTACTCTCCCATGGTACGATTTCACGCCAACAAAACAGGACATTTAACGTAACACGACATACAATAACAAGCTCTGTCATATAAGAGCCAAAAAGCAGAACTGCCCTTATGTGTCAATACACTGACACAGAAAAAAAATCTAGTAGAATTATGGGGTTTAAGAAAAATAAATCCCATAAAAAACTTTGTTTTCAGGCTTAGGTGAAATAAATTTTCAAAAGTAATATAATTTTAAATTGTTACGAAATAGTGACCGCTGTTCTTTTTGACGTCCAAAAATCCCAAATATACTCAGAAGAAAATCCATAAAGATATATCACAGGGAAAAATTCGTGAAAAAAGCGACGCATACTGTAACAGCCTGTTGAAAAACTCCATGTTTTGAAAAATACTTATAAAACATCTATTTTTATGAAGGCACTTCAGGCTGTTCAAAAAGTGTAAAGTGCGAGAAAGACGAAGCTTTTTTACGGAAGGCGCGTATCAAAACATACGTAACTGGAGTAAAAAGCAAGTCTGACGACGCAATTTGCACTTTTTCAACGGCCTGGTAACACTATGGCTAAAGCTTTATGGTAATAAACTTATACATATTGGTATGAGGGAATTTTTCAATACTTTCCTCAAAAAAGCATGCGCTTACCTGCCCATCGAGTCGATGCTGAAAAAAGCATTTCACAGGTCTAATTTTTTCTGACGTTTAAAGTTTTTCAGTGTCGACTATCTAGTATTTCCCACAAAAAAAGCTCCGCATACACGGAGCCTTTTCCATAAATACATACGTTTTTTTATAAAAACTTATAATATTTAAAACAAGTTATTTTTACGCTTCAAAAGCGCGCATAACTTCTAAGGTGTCTACTAAAACTTTACGTAATTCTTCAATGGCAGGTTCAATGCCGCTACCGTCTTTGATAGCAGTTTCTAAAACTTTTCCTGCTTCAGCAAGCACTTCAGCACCAAGATTAGCAGCAGTACCTTTAACAGTATGAGCTTGCATTTGCGCATCTTCTAAATTACCAGCTGCCACAGCCTCAGCAATTTTATCAGGAGCATCAGCAAGACTGTCTGCAAAACGTCCAAGAAGTTTTGCATATAATCCACGATTATTCACAACGCGCGCAACGCCATCTTGCCAATTCAAAATTTCTGGTGCCATCTCATCCCTCCATAGCAGAACATCAATACTATATGAAAATTGTCATTTATATTAGCACAAGCCAAAAAATCCAACATACTAAGGCCTTATGAGTGTTCACAAAACCATTTAAAGAATAGTACACATTGTTAGCTTTTAAAGCAAGAGTAAAAAAATGTATTTTTTACATAAGTGTACACTCATTTAGCACCCATGTGGCAGGAGCCCCCACACCCAATGTGCCAAAGGCTTTACCCTCTTGCACACCTACCCCCAGTGCCGCCGCACCATTTACGGTAAGCATGCGTAATACTGCAGATAAAGGAACATCATGCTTTTCTTGCAAATGGACGGCATCCTTCCAGACATTTACATCTGTGTTGGACGTAAGCCCGTCGGTACCAAGGCAGATATTTACTTCAGATTGCATAAAAAGTGCGTGTGGCGCAGTGCCCACAGCAAGGTAAGCATTGGAACGCGGACATAAACAGACATGCGCCCCAGCTTCTTCTAATATTTGCACATGTTTAGGATCACAATGTACGCAATGCACCGCCAAAGTATTTTTGCTAAGTATGCCCAATTGCGCTGCATACTCCACAGGATGATAGCCCGGCGCTTGCCATGATGCAGGTAACACTGCCGCCTTGAACACATCCATCAAAGCGCCTGTGCCCTGTGTAAGCATCTGCACTTCTTCCGGAAATTCTGCCAAATGCAAAGCAAAAACTTTTTTATGCGAATCCCTTTGCGCACAGCACCACGCATATGCTTGTTGTAAAGTCTGCGCATGCGTAGAGTATAATGCATGCCCACAAGGCACAATATGCTCTTGCATGGCTTGCGGCACCTTAGCAAATACTTCCTGTACTTTTGCAGGTAACACAGCATCTAACAATTGCGTATTTTGGTTAGCATGTGGAAATGCGGTTTTCAAAACCGGCACAAAGCCAAACCATTCTGCCAAGAAAATACCTTCAAGCTCTGCTTGCACAGCAGCTTGTGCCACCAAGGGCATACCGGCACTGGTATAATCGGCAAAATAGGCTGTTCCCGTTTGCTTCATATGGGTAACAGCATCCTTTATGGCCGCAGTATCAAAGGGTAAAGCCAACTGTGGAATAAGACTTTGAAGCCATGGCACAAAGCCCTGCCCCCATGTGGTACGTCCTGCCAAATGCGAAAGTTGCAAATGTGTATGTGCATTAATGGCAGCTGGCAGCATGGTTTTATCACCAAGGTCATGCACCTGCGCTGCAGAAATACCTGCAGGTAAAGCCTTGGGGCTGTATGCACCTATAAAAGCAATACGCCCCTGCTCTACTAAAATAAGCGCGTCATCAAGTACTTTCAGCGGTGCCAAAAGAGCTTTCCCCCTAGCGGCTCCTTCCCCTTGCAAGGGAATGCAACGGCGCACGCGATAGGCTTGAATGGAAACAGGATTTTTCACAATACACCTTTGTTCATGCTGTATGCTTAGAATGTAATAACAGGCCATTAACGTAAAAAAAACCTGCCAAGGATACCCTAGCAGGTTTACTATAAAAGCATGTATACTTTTTTATTGGCACAATCTCTCAGCAGAAATAATGGCGATATTATGGGCTGTTAAAGCTTCAATGGCCTTTTCTGCCTTATCAAAGCGGAAAATCATGGTAGCATTGGTGGTATCTTTTTGTACAAAATTATACATATATTCCACATTAATAGTATTTTCAGCTAATATTTCAAGAATATTATTTAAGCCACCGGGCTTGTCTTCTACTTCAATGGCCACAACGGTAGTACGTCCGGTGGTGAAGCCCTTTTCCTTTAAAATATTTTTTGCTTTTTCATGATCTTTTACAATGATGCGTAAAATGCCAAAATCAGATGTATCGGCCAATGATAAAGCCCGAATACTGATATCAGCTTCGCTCAATGCGCGAGTCACCTCAGCAAGACGTCCAGCTTTATTTTCCAGAAAAATCGATATTTGCTCAACAACCATACGACGTTCTCCTGTTTTCATGCGTTACTTATGCTTTGGGTTTTTCATCAGTAGATGCTTTATCCTTATTGGGGGTAATATCCACTTCATCAGGTTCTGTGGAAGCACGTCTGAAATTACGAATTGCCTTACCAAGGCCATTACCAATTTCTGGTAATTTAGGTGCCCCAAATACCACTAAGGCTATAACAAGTATAATTAAAATCTCTTGAGTTCCGAAGCCAAACATACTTCCTCCAAAAAAATCTATCAAGCATTTACATACTTATACGCAGGCCTTGACTTTAGGTCAAGGCACAATACTCACCACAAGAAAAGAAACATCACTTTCTTGTATAAAATGTACAAAAACTAAAAGTGGCACTCACAAAGCATTGCGTCTCAGGCCAAGACCGTTTATAGTGGGTGAAGTTAAGGTGCTATACACAGCCCCTGTAAATACGCTTTTGAAGGAGATTCCATGACCATAGCCCCCCCCTTGCTTTACCTCCCTCTTTTACATTCTGGCTTGGGCAAAATATGTCGTGAAGACCTCCCCGCTGCGTATATCTGGCCGGGTTTACCGCAAGCTATTGAAAATTCATGGACTGCTGACAAATACCCCTTTTCGCCCAAAGAAGCCGAAGCCTGCCTAAAAGATATTCAAAGCATGAGCGATGCGGCTCTTTCCGGTGTGCCGTTGCAAGCCTTTGTTACCAAAGAGCATACACGCGCCGAGCTTAAAAAAATGGAAGAACAAGAAGCCATCGCCCATTTCACCTCCACGGGTGAACAAGTTGCCTCTGCAAAAGAGTCCGCGCCCCTGGCCAGTGTGCATCAATTGCGCGCCGCACAAAAATTTCTCCTCTGGGCTTGGCTTATGGAAGAGCATCTTTTAGAGGTGCAACGCCTTACAGAAAACTACACCTTGGGTGCGGCCAATCTCACCTCAGCCCTTGGTGCAGAAAAAGACGATGCTTTAGCAGGGCTTGAGTACATTCAAAACCTACTTTCCACCGACACCTTTGCCCTTCCCCCTTGGCGTATTGTGCTGGAAAACATGGCTTATTTCTTACCCGAACACAGCGTTGCCATTATAAATAATAAAGATATGCTGGAACATATTTTTGAAAATTGCTCCCCTGTGCCTTTGTCTGAAACCATGCAAAACTTGCTTGGTATCAATGCCACAGAGCAGTATTATGAGTGTACTGTTTCCCTTGCTACTTTGCTGGAAAAAAAACAAAAATCGCAAGAACAGCACTTAGAAAAAACCTTATATTGTATTTTGGCAAAGGATGCTGCATGTCAATAATGCCACCACTTCCTTCTACCATTAAAGGCATTATTTTTGACTGTGACGGAGTTATAATTAACTCCAAAGCCTCAAATTTGCTGTATTACAATAAAATTTTAGAAGCATTTTCTTTGCCTGCCATGACGCAAGCACAAGAAACTTTTGTGCATATGTCCACGGTGCAACAAGCCTATGAACATATTTTGCCGGCAGACATTTTACCGCGTGTACGCGAAGTGAGTGGCTCTAAGGTTAATTATGAGCGTGATATCATGCCCCTTGTGGAGCTTGAAGCGCATTTTTATGATTTTGCCCAGTGGTTATTGCAAAATAATGTACGTTGCGCCGTGCATACCAATCGCTCCAACGGCATGCAATTGGTAGTGAATAAATTTCCTTTTCTACAAGACTTTACACCCATTATCACCGCATCGGACGTGGCACCTAAGCCGCACTCTGAAGGTGTATTTGTCATTTTAGAACACTGGGGCTTGGAAAATAACGACGTGGTTTTCGTGGGTGATAGCCTCACCGACCAACAAGCTGCAATGGGCGCGCAGGTGCCTTTTATTGCCTATGGGAACGAAAAACTTGACGCAAGCTTGAACATTAGTAATTTTAAAACATTGCAAGATGTGCTTTTGCCGCATATAGCTTCTGCATAAATAAAGAATGAGAGGAAAAAATGATTATATTATCTAATACCTTAAGCGGTATCGCCTTGATACTTGGCAGTTTATTGAAAGTATATTTTTGGGTGGTAGTTATTTCCGCCCTCCTTACGTGGGTACGTCCTGATCCGTACAACCCCATTGTGCGTACCTTGCGCACCCTCACAGAACCCGTGTATTATCGTATACGAAAACTATTGCCTTTTACCTATACAAGTGGCATAGACTTCTCTCCAATTATTGTATTGCTATGTATTGAATTGCTAGATAGAATTGTGATACGTTCTTTAATACAATATGCAAACACCTTGGTATAACACCAAGACCTGTAGTATTCTGTTGCGATAAGGCCCTATAAGGCTTTATAATGTTGATTTGCGAAACTTCTAACCGAGGAGCGTTCAGATGGACCTACAAGAAAAAGAATTGTTAGAAAAGTATGCAGAAAATGATCCTGAGCTCAAGGATGCATGGGACGACCATCTTTTATACTCCAAGCAGGTAAGTAAGCTTGAAGGTAAGGGCTTTCGTACACCCACTGAAGAGCAAACCTTAAAGCAATTAAAAAAGCAAAAACTTGAAGGAAAAACACGCCTCATTGCCTTGCTTGATAAATATACGCAGGAGAAATAAAAAATGAAAATGACTGGTGCACAGATTTTGCTCGAGACATTCAAGCGAGAAGGTGTAGACACTTTCTTTGGCTACCCAGGTGGCTGTGTTATTGATGTGTATGACGAGATTCCACGCCATTCGGATATTAAGCATGTCCTTGTTCGTCATGAGCAAGCCGCTGTGCATGCAGCCGATGGCTATGCCCGTGCTTCTGGTAAAGTGGGTACGTGCCTTGTAACATCAGGCCCAGGTGCTACTAATACCGTCACAGGCATAGCCACAGCCTATTGTGATTCCATTCCCCTTGTTATAGTTACAGGCCAAGTTCCCACGCCCCTCATAGGCAACGATGCCTTCCAAGAAGTAGACATTGTGGGTATTACGCGCCCCTGCACAAAGCATAACTATTTGGTAAAAGATGTGACGCAATTGGCAAAAATTTTACGCCAAGCTTTTTATTTAGCGCGCTCTGGTCGCCCTGGTCCTGTGCTTGTGGACGTACCAAAAGACATTATTCAAGCCACCACAGAATTTGTTTGGCCTGAAAATATACAAATGCGTTCTTATAACCCTACGTACAGACCAAATCTTAATCAATTACGTAAATCTGTAGATATTTTAGCTAAGGCTAAAAAACCCCTGCTTCTCATTGGTGGCGGTGTTATCAATGCAGATGCTGCTGAAGCTGTGAAAAGTGTTGCCGAAACATTACAGATTCCTGTGGTTGGTACCCTTATGGGTCTTGGCGGTTTCCCCGGAGATAATCCTTTGTGGTGCGGCATGGTAGGTATGCATGGTAGCTATGAAGCCAATATGGCTGTCAACCATTGTGATGCACTAGTATGCGTAGGCGCACGCTTTGATGATCGTGTTACTGGTCGTATTTCTGCTTTTGCCCCCAATGCCCGTGTTATACACATTGACATTGACCCCACCTCCATTCGTAAAAATGTGAAGGTGGATGTTCCTGTGGTGGGCGATTGCCGCAAGGCCATGGAAGGCATGCTTGAAATTGCACAATCTCGCATAGAAGAAAAGGATTGGGCAGGCATACATAAACCTTGGATTGAACAATTACAATCATGGGGCACACAACGTCCTTTGGGCTATGCGGGTGAAGGCTCTGCCATTAAGCCCCAAGCCGTTGTAGAAGCGCTCTATAAGCTTACCAAGGATAAAAATACCATCATTGCCACAGAAGTGGGGCAACACCAAATGTGGACAGCGCAATTTTATACCTTTAATAAAGCGCGTACCTTACTTACCTCCGGCGGTCTTGGCACTATGGGCTATGGATTTCCTTCAGCCATTGGCGCGCAATTTGCCATGCCAGACGCATTGGTGGTAACGGTGGCAGGTGATGGTTCCATACAAATGAATATTCAAGAAATGGCCACGGCGGTGGAAAACAAATTGCCGGTGAAAATTCTTATCTTGAATAATCGTAATCTTGGCATGGTTCGCCAATGGCAAGAACTTTTTTATAAGAAAAATTACAGC
>CAYJNA010000050.1:4518-17285 GCA_964371225.1 uncultured Desulfovibrionaceae bacterium | reverse complement strand
AAGCTATAAATCCTATTTTTACTGATATTTAAGTAAATTTTCAGTGTCGACTATCTAGCTTTTAAGTGTGTTTGTCATATTGGCAATAATATTATCCAACTGTTTTGTTGTGGTGCCAAGGTCTTCCACGGCTTTATCCGCAATGTCCATAGCCTCCAAAGTTTCGCCTGCTATGTCATTGATGGTATTAACATCCTTTGTCATAAGCTCCACGGTGTTAGCTTGTTCACGGGTGGCTTGAGCCATGCTTTCCATGGTGTTGGCAGTATTTACAATAACATTCTTAATGCGTTGTAAAGCTTCTTCTGATTGTTTTGAAAATACAGTGGCCTCTTGCATAAGTTCAAGAGTTTTATCAGCGCCCTTGGCTCCTTTTGCAATACCATTGAGTATCACAGTGACCGTGGTATTAACATGTCCTGTAGCTTCTTGCGTTTTTTCGGCAAGTTTGCGCACTTCATCGGCAACCACTGCAAAGCCTCTTCCCGACTCCCCTGCACGCGCCGCTTCAATGGCGGCATTGAGTGCCAGCAAGTTTGTTTGTCCCGCTATTTCTTCAATAACAGATATGATTCTTGTTATTTCAGAGGCCTGAACGCCAAGCTCTTCCATGTCTTTTACAAGGCTTTGCACCTGCTTCATCACTTGTCCAATGCAATCCAGAGCGTCCTGAACAACCTTGGCGCCGGTGGTTGCTTCACTGCTTGCCTCAGTAGCCATATGGGAAGATTGCAAGGCTTGCTCTGTGACGTCGCTGGCGCCTGTACGCATTTTTTCACAAGCCGCAACAGCATTTTGCGTATTATTCAAAATAGTTGTTGTGGCATTATGCGCTGTAGAAACTTGAGCAGAAAGCAGATTGGTATTTTCTGCAACGCTATTGGAAACATCCTTGGCAGAGTTTGCATTGCTGGAAATATTGTCATTTTGCTCTTTAACAATAGCTTCTTGCCTGCGCACTTCTGTAATGTCCACATACACAGCAAAGGAGCCGATGCGCTTTTTATCCAAATCGTACAGCATGCTAATATCTGCTATGCAATACTTAAAAGTGCCCGCTCTGCCTCTATAAGCAACGCTTTCTCCCTTTATGGGCGTATCTGAAAGCAAAAGTTCGCGCAAAATACGATTTCTTGTGCCCTTGGGATCTAAGAAATACGAAAGATCTTTACCAATATAATCTTCCGGCACGCCGGGGTCATCAAAATTCGTCAGCAAGGGCTGGTTACAGGCCAGAACAATTTGGTTAGAATCAATAACAATATAGGGCACTGGAATACCATGGAGTAAACCTTGGGTGAAGCCAATTTCTTTTTTCATACCGAAAACCATACTTTCAATATTACGGCTCACATCATATAATTCATCTTCACCGCTTAAGACCAAGGGGGCATCCAAATCACCTTCACTTATGGCAATACTGGAATTTCTTAGTGCGTTCAATCTGTTCACAATGACTTTTGAAATAAACAAGCGAACAAGTAAAATCATGGCTACTATGGTGGCGCATCCAAGCCCTATGATAACATAAGTAGTCTCACGCAATTGTGTCATATCTGGGGTAATGTCATTGATGGTAGTAAATTGCCCAAGTATATTTTTAGATGAGCCGTGGCAATGGTAACAAGCTTTTTCATTACTAATACTGTTCACAGAAATATAATACCACTTCTCATCATGAGAAATCAGTTCTGTTTTGTGAACATCCCTTGTGGTCGCTTCTTTCATAAGCTGTATAACAGTTGGCGGTATGTTAAGATTGTTTACGGGCGTTTTGCTTTTTATATCCTCTGTGGAATATGTCACCGTACCTAAAAAACTCGACATATACATCTTCATTTCAGGACGATTATGCCCAAAATAGCTAAATTCTTTTTGTGTACCTGCATTATCACCTGCAATCATAGGGCGATAGATAATATTTTGTACAAGCTCTTTCACGATGGCAACATTTTTATTCATGGTACTTATAAATCTTTGTTCATTTGTATAAGATACAAATACCAAAAAAACACCTATGATTAAAATCATCATTATGCCTACGAGTAATGCAAACTTATGTCCTATTTTTTTACGTATTTTTATCATAATGTCTTTTCCTATGTAGTAATATTATAATGTAATCACTGTATATATATGGATACTCATGAGAAAAAACTATTTTAATGGCCTCCGGAGTAGATGCGCCCGTCGTATGATATTCGCGCTATCTTGCTGTCGTCATGGCATGTTTCGCAAAGCTCTATGGTAGGTGTGCGCGAGATGGATGCGGCACTGCCATCTTCAGTATGTAATCCACCCATACCATGGCAGGACTCACAACCTACATCGGCCAAGTGCGGGGTTTTCGCATAGCTAATAAAGCCCTTTTTATGCCCATAGCCTGTGGTGTGACAGGCTAAGCACCCCTCAAATTCAGCCTGAGTAAGTTTTTCTTTCATTATCATGACAGATTTTTTACTGGTAGCTTTTTTGGAATTGGTTTTAAAGGCTTTTACAGTATCGGCATGACACTCGGCACACGCATCGGTGCCCACATACCAATTTTCTGTGACAGAACTTTCGTCAGTGCTGGCTCCGTCCACCGGTTGCGCATACGCAATAGAATACAGGCTTATGCACATGCAGCAAAACACCATACCCAAAGAAAAAAACACACCTAACTTACTCATAAGGTTCCTTTCCTCATAGCGAAGCATTAGAAATTGAAAGTAAAGCTATAGATAATAGCACTTGAAAGCTTAACAGCTTGTTTCGAACAATGCCAGCTGAAATTGTTCTATTGACTGCGAAAGTAAGAAGGTATTGCGTAGATATACGCACCATGCGCACATGTTTACGTAAATATGGATATATACTCTACCGTGCATAAATATACATAAAGGCAATAAAAATTAGTATATTAACAATAAAAACTAATCTTATGACGCATACACCTACAAACTATATTGACATCAATTTCTTGAATTTGCCAAATTTCTTTTGCATCCTACGCCCGCACTGCCTTTACTTTTAAAGACTCCTGCATAATTCATTATGTGGAGTCTTTTGGAGCGTTGACTATAGTCAATGCGACCCAAAAACAAGAATAAGCGCCATTCACTTGCGCTGTTAAGCGATTATTTTTTAGGCCTTTTGTCCTACACAGATATATTTTCACAAAAAAGACAACCTATTGTAAAGGTACAAAGGTACAACTCTAAAACCATTGTGCAGAACCCTTTTTTATTATGTCCCCTTGCCTTTCCTCCATGAGCCTGTTACTGTTCGGACGGATAAAAATTCGCACAAAAACCTTATCTGCACATTGTAGATAAAGAGTTCATAGTTCCCAGTGTAGTTTACGTGTATAATACTTAGTTTTGTTTTACCATGAGTTATAAAGGGATAGATTATGCAATTTGTGTTCAATAAGACCGCTTGCCAAAACCTACGTAAATCCTTGCGTAAGGAATGGCTTGAAACCAATAGCCTCGGTGGCTATGCCTCAAGCTCACTTGTTTGCTGCAATACCAGAAAATATCACGGCCTTTTGGCTGTAGCATCAGCCAACCCTCCGGGGCGCTTTGTCTTGCTTTCCACTTTGGAAGAGTCTTTACGTATTGGCCACAAGGAAGCTTTCTTCTCTTGCCGTAAACACCCCGAAGTGTATTACCCACGCGGGCACGAATACTTGCATGAAGTAACTCTTGGGCACATCCCTACCTTTGTCTATAGATACGGTGATGTACACTTTATACGCCAAATCATGATGTTAGATGGGCACAATGTTACCTTGATTCGCTATAGCCTTGTGCATAATGAAAGCGCTGCCCCTGACGCGAGCTTTCCCGAGCATGCACGCTTGCGCATTAAGCCCTTACTGGCTTTTCGCAATATGCATAGACTCACCACAGCCAATATTGACTTACAAGTGAAAACATGGCCGGCATCACAAGGCTTTAGTATTCGCCCCTATAATGCCTTGCCCCCGCTTTTTTTACAAAGCAGTGCTCCTCTTGTTTTTCACCCTTCCCCCGACTGGTATAAGGCCATTGAATACATGGTGGAAGCTGAGCGCGGCTTTGATAATCATGAAGATCTTTTCCAACCAGGCGTCATGGATATGGAGCTTGGCATAGGGCAATCCCTTATTCTTTCTGCCGCCACAGAAGATGTGGTGGAAAATCTTGGTTCTCTGGAAGACCTTTGGCAAGCAGAGGCCACACGGCGCCAACATGCCCATGAAGAAAGCTCTGCCTTGGAAAGACATTTACAACAAGCAAGCAAACAGTTTTTAGTACACCAACCCGCTGGGCATGAAGCAGTCATCGCGGGCTATCCTTGGTTTGAAGCATGGGGGCGCGACACATGCATTGCTCTTGCGGGCTTAACCTTTACCTCTGCGCAAGAAGATCAAAAAGCGCGCGGATGGAATATTCTACAAAACCTTGCCCAGCAGTCAGACCACGGACGCATAGCCAATATGTTTTCTGCCGATGGCAATCATGCCTATAATTGCATAGATGCCTCTCTTTGGTACATATGGGCAGCCCAAGCGGCCTTTGCCTCCAGCCCTGACGCGCCTAAACAATTTAAAGAGCATTGCTGGCCTTTCATCAAAACCATCATTGAAAATTATGCTCAAGGCTCTGTGGAGCATGTACACTGCGATGCAGAAGGTTTTTTACATGTGGGAAATGAAACTACGCAGCTCACTTGGATGGACGCCAATGTACATGGTAAAGCCGTCACGCCGCGTTATGGATGCCCCGTGGAAATTACGGCTTTGTGGTACAATGCCTTGGCCTTTGCTCGTCATGTGGCCAAAACATTTGGAGAAAAAATGCCCCATGCCCTTTGCCACCAACGCGCCTTGGACAAAATGCGCATTGCCTTTAAAGAACGCTTTTGGGTAGAACAAAAAAATTCCGGCTATCTGGCGGACTGCTGGCGCCCCCAAGGAGCCGATGTCAGCTTGCGCCCCAATCAACTCTTTGCTGTGGGACTACCCTTTCCTATTTTAGAAGAAGACTCTTGGGGGGATGTGGTAGAAACTTGCCGTAATACCCTGCTCACCCCTTATGGTTTACGCACTCTAAGCCCCAGCGACCCCAAGTATTGCTCTCAATACGAAGGTTCACCGGAACAGCGCGACGCTGTCTACCATCAAGGCATAGTATGGCCTTGGCTTTTAGGTATTTATGGTGATGCCCTCCTGAGGGTGGCTTGGGATGTGCCCAATGCCGCACGCGAATTATTAGAAAGCATTACCCCCCTCCTTACATCACATTTAGCGGAGGCCGGCGTAGGATCCCTTTCCGAAATATTCACAGCAGATCCTCCACATTTACCCAATGGCTGCATTGCCCAAGCATGGAGCGTGGCAGAAGTGCTGCGTCTTTTACAAGCTTTACGCAAAGCAGCTCCTGACACCGTACACCATTGGGAGCACGCTTATATACAGGATAGTACCCCCATTTACTTTTAATAATTACCATGAGCAAAGTATGCTTAAGCATGTGAGCGCGTAAAGGGTAAAGAGGTTTTATGCGAGTTTTAATGTTTGGATGGGAGTTCCCCCCCTATATGAGTGGCGGTTTAGGCACAGCTTGCTATGGCATGACACGTGCTTTAGCTGAAAAAGGTGTGCATATTGATTTTGTTCTCCCGCGCATGGAAGGCCATGAAAGCCTCTCTTTGCCACAAGGGCTATCTTTGCATGAAGCTTCAGGCACACGTATTGAATGGGATGACACAGAAGAAGAAAGCCTTTGGCAAGAGCAATATAGTACCACTTCTGAGCAGCGCATGACAGAACAAGCTTTGCCCGCGCCTCACGACAAAAAAACAAGAGCACAAAAAAAACGCTCTGGCACGGCTGTGGTACAAGAAATATGGCAAAAACATGTGCGCATGCATCCTGTGCCCTCTTTACTACATGCCTATGCCACAGTAGAAAGTTATGAGGAACAACAACACTTTTGCTCCCATACCAGCACGTCTTATTTATACGATCCTTTTCAAGCACCCATGGCTTTTATGCAGCAAGCCGCCCATATGCTTTCAGAACAAGGACGTGAACAACTTATGCATGTGGTGCAAAAGACACAGCAGCATGTACATCACCACCAAAAGGTGCTCTCCTTGCATGGCGGCTATGGCCAAGGGCTTATGGAGGAAGTGTTTCGCTACAGCCAAAGCGTTTTAGGCTTAGATACGGAAAATATAGATGTTATCCACGTACATGATTGGATGACCTGCCCTGCTGGCATGGTGGCCAAAAGCATTACCGGTAAGCCGCTCATCGTACATATTCACGCCTTGGAAAGTGACCGTAGCGGTGTTAATCTTAATGCAGAGGTGGCTGCCATTGAACGTGCAGGACTGGAAGCAGCAGATAGCATTGTTACCGTAAGTCACTATACAAAAAGGCGTATCACCGCCCTTTACGGCATTGCACCGCAAAAAATTACCGTGGTACATAATGCCGTTACGCGTGAGGAGTCTTGTTCACAGCTTCGCTTAACCATGCCTGACCATGAAGATAAATATGTTCTGTTCATGGGAAGAATTACCTTTCAAAAAGGGCCAGAATATTTTGTACAAGCGGCAAAATTGGTGTTATCCCGCATGCCAAATGTACGTTTTATCATGGCTGGCAGTGGAGATATGCTGCCGCGTATGGTGCGTATGGTGGCGCAAATGCGCATGGGGAACCGTTTTCACTTCACCGGTTTTTTACGCGGGGAAGATGTAGATAAAATGTATGCCATAAGCGACCTTTATGTCATGCCCAGCGTTTCTGAACCCTTTGGCATTGCCCCACTGGAAGCCATGGCTTATGACACCCCCGTACTCATTTCGCGACAGTCCGGCGTGGCAGAAGTGGTACAAAATGCCCTTAAAGTGGACTTTTGGGATGTGCGCTCCATGGCAGACAAAATTTGTGCTGTATTGCAATATCCACGCTTGGCTCAAGAAATGACAAAACAATGCCGTGAAGAATTGCAACATATACGCTGGGAAAATGCCGCCACTAAATTGATGGACGTGTATGAAGAGTGCAGTAAATTTCATTAAAATAGCAGAGAACACAAAAGATTTTGGTAAGATTTAAAAACATTTTACTTATGTGAGAAGTCTCGTATGTCAGCAATATGCTTTTACTTTCAAGTGCATCAACCCTACCGTTTACGTCATTACACAGTTTTTGACATGGGGAATAATCATTTTTATGAAGATGATAAAGCCAATGGCGACATCTTACTTAAAGTGGCTCGCAAATGCTATTTACCCATGAATAAACTCTTATTGGAGCTCATTGAACAGCATCAAGGGCAATTTAAGATAGCTTTCTCTCTTTCCGGTGTGGTTATGGAGCAATTAGCCACATGGGCGCCTGATGTGCTCAAGTCTTTTCAAGATTTAGTAGATACAGGTTGTGTGGAGTTATTAGCCGAAACCTATGCACACTCCCTTTCTGCCCTCTACTCTCCCGAAGAGTTTAAACAGCAAGTACAAATGCACGCCCATATGCTTGACACTTACTTTGGCGTCAAGCCGCAAGTATTCAGAAATACAGAGCTTATCTATAGTAATCGCATTGCAAAAATGGTGGAAGACTTGGGCTATAAAGCCATTTTGGCAGAAGGGGTAGATCACATTCTTGGCTGGCGTAGCCCCAATGTGGTGTATCAACCAACCAATTGCCTTGACCTAAAACTTTTGCTCAAAAACTATCGTCTTTCCGATGATATAGCCTTTCGCTTTTCCAACCAAGGCTGGCCGGAATTTCCCCTCACAGCGGAAAAATTTTCTAATTGGGTACACACAGCCGGTTTACAAGGTGAAATTATCAATCTTTTCATGGATTATGAAACTTTTGGAGAACATCAATGGGAAGAAACCGGCATTTTCAACTTCATGCGTGCCCTTCCTGCGCAAGTTTTAGCTAACCCGCATTTTAGCTTCATTACCCCCACAGAAGCGGCGCAAAACATAGCCCCCATGGCGCGTCTTGATATTCCGGAAGAAATTTCTTGGGCCGATGCCGAAAGAGATTTAACCGCCTGGATTGGCAATGACATGCAATATGACGCCATTGAAACCGTATATCGCCTTGAAGACACTGTTCGTGCCAGTGATGATGCGACTATTCTCAAAACATGGCGCCGTTTACAAACATCAGATCATTTTTACTATATGTGTACAAAGTGGTTTTCCGATGGAGATGTGCATAAGTATTTTAACCCTTATGGCTCTCCTTATGATGCCTACATAAACTATATGAATGTGATAGCAGATTTTGAACAAACTTTGACAAAAAACAAGAGCTCATTATCTTATAATAATACTGCTGCACCTGCAGTAAAAATATAGTTCTACACTATAGCATCTTATCAAAAGCATTGTATGAGGCATTTCTCTTCATACAATGCTATCATAGTTTATACTTTAGTACTCTTAAGCCAACTTGCATCATACAACTTTAGGAGGATGTATGCATACTGAGTTACAGCAGGCTACGGCCTTTGAAGTAAGCTGGGAAATTTGCAATAAAGTGGGTGGTATTTACACTGTTGTCAGTAGTAAAGCCCTTCAAGCTACAGAGTTTTTTGAAGATAGATATTTTATGATGGGCCCAGATATGGGTGACAATGCCGAATTTGAAGAAACAGACGAGGCATGCTGGGACAGTATTCGCCCCGTGCTTGCCATGAATAATTTTCAATGCCGCTTGGGACGCTGGAATATTCCCGGTCGTCCCAAAACAATTTTAGTCAACTTTAAAAATCACTTCAATGTTAATCAGCTTCTTTTTGAACTGTGGAATAGCTATGGCGTAGACTCCATGACGGGCGGCTGGGACTATGCAGAACCTGTCATGTTCAGTGCTGTATGCGGCGAAATTATTGCTTCCATATATCACGCCACCGTGGAACCGCAGGGACATAGAGCTGTAGCTCTTTTCCACGAATGGATGTGCGGCGCAGGTTTGCTTACGGTAAAAAAACAAGCTCCCACCATGGGCACAGTGTTCACCACGCATGCCACCATGCTTGGGCGCGCTTTGGCAGGCACCGGTTGCGATATTTACAAACAAATGTATAATATCAACCCCGTACGCGAAGCCGCTAATCATAACATTACCGCCAAGTGCTCCATGGAAAAAATCGCCGCCAGAGAGGCAGATTGCTTTACCACAGTGAGCCAAATTACTGCTAAGGAAGCTTCTGCTTTTTTAGCTCGCACTCCTGATGTGGTCACGCTTAATGGCTTAGACATGCGCGTCATCCCTGACTATACCAGCAATCGTCAAGACGTCATGGCTTACCGCGAGCAAATAAGCCAAGCCATGGGGAAATTATTACGCCGCCCCTTGGCAAAGAACACACGTTTCATTCTTATTTCAGGGCGTTATGAGTTTAGAAATAAAGGGCTAGACGTTTTTCTCGAGGCTCTTGCCGGCATGAATCAAGCCTTACGCGGTACAGACACGCACGTGGTGGCACTTTTTGCTGTTATGGGCGGTCATACCGGCGTGAATCCGGACGCTGTGGGCGGCGATGAGAGCAAAAAACCGCCGCGTAATGATCATTGGATAACTTCACATCACGTATATGACAGCCCCAATGATCCCATTCTTAATGCCAGCATTCGCTTAGGTTTAACCAATGCCCCAGAAAATAATGTACAAGTGGCTTTTGTTCCTGCCTTGCTCAATGGACAAGATGGTTTTCTAAACCTTACCTACGAACAAACCTTAGCCGCTTGTGACCTTGGCGCCTTCCCTTCATGGTACGAGCCTTGGGGCTATACGCCACAAGAAAGTGCCGCATGGGCTGTGCCAACCATCACCACAGATCTTTCCGGCTTTGGACTTTGGACACGCCAAATTCAAGAACAAGAAGGTTTTAGTGGCGGTGTGTATGTGGTGCCACGTCAGTACAGATCCTACGATGATTTGCTAAGCAACTTACGCGAAACCACTTTAGAAGCCATTTGCCAATCTGAAGAAGAGCTGGAACAATCGCGTATAAATGCACGTAAACTTTCCAAATATTTTACATGGCAAGAATTCTTCCCTTATTATCAAGAAGCCTATGCTTTGGCCTTGGATAAAGCCACCGACCGTAATAATAAAGCCTTTGGTTTTTCAGAAGATGTAAAGCATGTGCTTAAAGCCACTTCTTCCGTGACGCCGGTACTGCGCTCTTTCATGGCCATTTCTTTCTTACCCCCGCGCTTGCAACGACTCAGTGACTTGGCCACCAACCTATGGTGGAGCTGGCAAGCGGAAGGCTGGGACGTCTTCGCTTCCATAGATGCAAAAATATGGGAGAATTGCAATTATAATCCCATAGCCTTGCTATCCAATGTTTCCAGCGCACGCATTGCCGACTTGGAAGAAGATTCTACTTTCCTAAACAAAATGGATGCCTTGCTAGAAAAATTTGACACCTATATGGCACAAAGCCCTGTAGTTACAGAAGATGTGCTTTCCGTAGACCGCCCTGTGGCATATTTTTCCACAGAATACGGCATTTGCGAAAGCTTACCCATATATTCAGGTGGCTTAGGCGTTCTTTCTGGGGATCATCTCAAATCTGCCAGTGATTTAAACATACCCTTGGTGGCTGTGGGGCTTTTGTATAAAAATGGCTATTTCCAACAAAAACTCACCCCTGACGGCGGACAATTAGCCGTTTATACAGAAAATAATTTTGCCGCCATGGCCATGGAACGCGTTTTTAAAAGCAATGGTGATCCTTTAGAAGTGACGGTGGATTTACCGGGGCGTAAGCTTCATGCGCAAGTGTGGTTGGTAAAGGTGGGACGCATTAAACTGTATCTCATGGATACGGACTTTGCCCTCAACACCCCTGATGATAGAAAAACCACAGCACAACTATATGTGGCAGATCGTGATTGCCGCTTGCGTCAAGAAATACTCCTAGGCATGGGTGGGGTGCGCCTTTTACAGCAGCTCAACATTCAACCTGCTGTATTTCATATGAATGAAGGCCATTCAGCCTTCCTTGTTTTAGAGCGTATAAGAGAATTTATCAATAAAGGACTCACCTTTGATGTGGCTTGCGAAGCCGTGCGCGCCTCATGCGTTTTCACAACACACACACCTGTGGATGCCGGCAATGAACGCTTTGCCCCAGAGCTCATGGAGCGCTATTTTAGTGATTATGCGCATAGCGTAGGTTTATCTTTACAAAACTTCCTTAATATGGGGCGTATTGTCGGTTCCAATCGTAATATGTTTGAAATGACAGTACTAGCCTTAAATTATTCTCTCAAGGCCAATGGAGTTAGTCGTTTACACGGTGATGTGTCTCGCGGCATGTGGCAGGCAGCGTGGAAAGGCTACTCCCATGCAGAAGTACCCATTAAGTCCGTTACCAATGGCGTACACGTGGCTTCGTATGTATCTGACCCCATGCGCGCACTGCTCAATGATACCCTAGACCCCCATTGGACGGATCTTCCCCCAAATGATCATGTTTGGGATAAAATTTACACCATTCCTTCACAAAAAATATGGGATATTAGGCGTCATGAGAAAAGTAAATTATTGCGCGCTGTGGACAAAGGGCTTGGAAGCTTTTTCAAGACATTAGATGTTCCTCCGGAAACACAGCGCCGTATGCGTGCCGGCCTTACAAATCCTGACGCGCTTATTGTGGGCTTTGCCAGAAGGTTTGCCCCCTACAAACGCGCCAATTTGCTTTTTGCAGACCCCGAACGTTTACGTCAGCTTTTTGCAGACCCCAAACGTCCCATTATTTTCATCTTTGCCGGTAAAGCACACCCTGCTGACCAACAAGGCATAGATATTTTACGACAAATTGTAAAATTCTGCGTGGATGAACGCTTTGTGGGGCATGTATACTTCATGGAAAACTACAGCCTTGGTGTTTCTAAATTGCTTACACGCGGCTGCGATGTGTGGCTTAATACCCCTTGCCGTCCCAATGAAGCCAGTGGAACCAGTGGCATGAAGCCTTCCGTCAATGGCGGGCTTAATCTTAGTATTTCTGACGGTTGGTGGTGCGAAGGCTATAACAAAAATAATGGCTGGACCATTGGCCCCGTGGTGAAAAACTTGAGCGAACTTGACAGTCAAGCAGACTATGCCGATGCAGAGTCTTTATACACCACATTGGAAGAAAATATTGTTCCGCTCTATTTTGAACGTAATCCTAACAATATACCGGAACAATGGATGGATATGGTGCGTCATGCCATGCGTACGCTTACAGCAGAATTTTGCTCACATCGCATGGTGGCAGATTATATGCGCGATTATTATATTCCTGCCGCCGCCAGACAAGATAATCTTTTTGAGCAAGATTTCGCCATGGCAAAACGCCTTGTGGAATGGAAACATTACGCAGCCAATGCCTTCCCGCGTGTCAGCATTGATGAGGTTACATTTAAAGGTGTAGACAATGAAACCTTATATGTAGGGCAAAAAATACATATTTTTGTCACCTTAAACCCTGCTGATATGGATCCGCAAAACTTACGCGTAGAATATGTGGTTGGACGCAGTGATCTTTATGATTTTGTAAAAAAACCCCAAATTCATCCGCTTAAATTTGCTGAACATTTAGAATCAGGGCAAGTGCTCTTCACAGGAGAATTTACCATTACGGAAAATGGGCATCACTCCTATGGTGTTCGCGCTGTACCCTTCAATATTGACCTTTTCTCTCCGCTGGACACACGTTTAGTGCTGTGGGCGTAGAGAGTTTTATGTAGTTTTTTGTGGG
>CAYJNA010000050.1:0-4418 GCA_964371225.1 uncultured Desulfovibrionaceae bacterium | reverse complement strand
CTGGACACACGTTTAGTGCTGTGGGCGTAGAGAGTTTTATGTAGTTTTTTGTGGGAGAGGATATTTTACGGGAGATATTTTTTTGTGGGGGAAGGAAAACTTTTGCTAGCGCCAAAAAGTTTTCCTCCCCCCACACCCCCCTCCTTTCAAAACGCGCTTTATTTTCCGTGGTATATATATGGCTATATGGCCTATAATTCTAATTTTTTTGTATATAGTCCTTGGCCATATGCGCTGCCCCCCACAAGCCTGCATATTCCTCTTGCATAAGTACAATGGGCACCGCCTCAAACATGGCTTTCGCATGCTGCATACTACGCGGCAATGTATAAAATTCCTGCCTAAAACTTGCACTACGCACCAGCGATGGATTTTTCATCAAGACCCCGCCTCCCAGATACAGCCCCCCCACGGACATGGTGCTCAGTAACCATTGCCGACAAAAGCGGCCTAAAAAACGCGCATATAATTGCAAGACAGCACTTTCTTGTGATGTACCCTGCGCGTCATTATGGCATAAAAGCTGAGCCGCTTGCGCTGGTGAAACAGATTCCCCATGAACAAAGGCATGCAGCAAGGAAAGGCCGCGCGCGCTGAGTATATCTTCGGCGCTCAATCGCTTTTGCTGTAAAAAATCTGCAGCAAAAAGAGCAAAGTCTTTTTCATCTTGCTCATACAAAGGTATACCCGTATGCCCTGCCTCCGCATGCAATACAGTCCACCCCTTACGCCCACACGGTACCAATGCAGCGGTACCCAGCCCTGTTCCGGCTCCTAAAACGGCACGCGTTAGAGCTACTTCATGGGTAGTGTTTTTATTTTCTATATTTCTAGAATATTCGTTATTTTCCGACATTGGCAATATGTGTATGCACTGCACTTGCTCTGCTAAAGTAGCCCATGCCTGCAAGGAAAAATCATTCAGTAACAGTATATGCCCATACTCTTTTTTCCTGTTTGCTGGCATATACTTAGAAAAATCTAAATGCAAGGCAGCATTGGTCAAAATGGCACATAAGCCCGACGCATGTACCGGCCCCGCCACACCCCATACCTGCACAGCCATTTCCTCCAAGGGTACAGATGCACATAGTGAAGCCTCGTGTAAGGCTTGCTCCGTATGACTGATGCTAGCTGTGCGGCAAATGTGCTGCCCTTGTTTGTACAACACGCCATTTTCTAAAATAAAATGCGCAAAGCGACTGTGCGTCCCCCCCATATCTACTGCAAGAATATGTTGCATCTCCCCCCTCCTTACCTACGGCATATAAAGTATAGTATCTAAAGCCTATACCCCTTACAACCAAGAAGTGCCCCATATTTTACCCACAAAAAAGCCCCCGACACATGGCATCGGGGGCTTAGGTTTACGTTAGTACTATATTAGAATAAGTTGTTTTGAAGAAGAATGGTCATTTCTTTGCCATCTTCGTCATTCTTTGTATAGACATTATAGGAACCTGCCACTTGACCTTTTGCAGTCCAACCATCAAGAGAGTCAGACGTTAATTTTCCATTGGAAATCTCGAAACTGTCTTGTACATCTTGAGCATTAGTAACATTGTCACCTAGCATGATTACTTCTACATTGGTCAACTTACCACTATTAGTGTTAAGGAAAGCTTCCACATCGGTAAGAGAGCTTGCGCCAGTGAGGAGAACATCCATGCCGTCGCCGCCATCTATTTGTAAGATGTCTTGAAGCGCAATTTCATTGAGGTTTCCTTCAAGAACAAAAACATCATTACCAGTGCCGCCGGAAACAACCTTATCATCAGAGGTAAAGAGAATGACATCATCGCCTTCTTCTCCGTAGAGGGAGTCAGCACCGCTTCCTCCGATGAGAACGTCATCACCCTTACCGCCATGAATAACATCATTACCAGCACCGCCAAAGACTACATCATGTCCGTCGCCTGCGTTGATGGTGTCTTCACCATCAAAGCCTATAAGAATATCGTCTTCATCGGAACCATCCATGACGCCACCTTGGTTTGTGGTAGCCTCACTAGCGCCTATGGCTGTTTCAATGCTGTTGCTTATGGCACCTAGCTCAGTAATATCACCCTTGTCTGCTAAATCAAGCACTTGTTCAACAAATTCTGTTGCTTTTGCATCAACAGTAGCACCTGTTAATGTGATGTCATTAGAAGCAGCATCAGCGGCACTAAATACTAGATTTGCCAGAGAGGCTGGGTGTTCAGAAATAACATCTTTGATAACACCGTCAAGAATATTATTTATCGTTTCTTGAGTAAGTCCTGCCATTGCTTCAGCATCTGAACTTGCCAATTCTTTTAATTTTTCACTAACATAAGAAAGTCCAAAACCAAGGGCATACAGCTTGCTTCCTTCGCCCATAGCTGCAATCAAGTTGTCAGAAGCATTGTTTGCATTTGTTTGGTGGTTACCAGTGCCACCAGATACCATGGTCTCCAAGGTAACCCATTTTTTATCATTAGTGTCATACACCTGCAACGCTGGTAAATTATTTACATTTGTTTGCATTAGTCTGAAAGTATAACCATCTTCAGTCCAAGATTCACCTGTAAAATCTCTACCTGTTAAATCAACTGTAATATCAGCAACATTAGTTGGCGTAGCCATTACTGTTGTGCCATTATTGTACCATTTTGTTGTAGTACTACCAATGTTCTTATGATCATCATAGCGTGTAATAATAGTACCATCACTTGCCATATAGGTATAGCGATAGTCAGTTGCCGCGAAGAGACCTTGATAAACTGCTTCTGTATCAATGAGCATATAAGTTTTACCAAAAGCACTCACTGCATCATATGTTTCAGAATCAGCCATAGATTGATTTGAATCGGCATCTGTAAGCAAGATAGTTACGTTTTTACCGCCATTATCTTTAATGTCAGCAGAATTAAACCACCCCTCAGCAGCTGTTAAACCAGCATCAATGTTTGTCTGCCCACCACCAGAGCCCCACAAATCACCAATATTAGTAAAACTGTCTAGGCCTTCAAGCCTTACTGCAGCGCCTGTTCCATACTCAATAAGTACTACATTTACTTCCACGCCTTTTGCTTCAAGTGCCTCTAAGCTTGTGCCCATTGTTTTTAAGGCTGCTTCAACGGCATTCAATTCACTATTATCCATACTACCTGAACGGTCGACAACAACAGCAAGATTTAATGGAATGGTTTCTTGCTCAGTTTCAGTTACTGTGGCTTTACCTACAGTTGCACCGCCTTGCACTGCATCTGTGTTCACAGTGAGTGTTGCGTCAGCAGTATCACCAGAAGCATCTTCTACTGTATACTTAAAGTCAAAGGTCTTATCTACAGCAATGCTGCCGGCATCAAAGGTATAGCCACCGTCTTTGTCCACAGTAAGAGTGCTCTTACCGTCAGTAAGCGTAATAGTACCATTGCCATCAACGCTCTTTGTCCAGCCCTTAGGTGCTTCAATATCTTTCAAGCCACCAGTAGAATGCCAACCTTCGCCTTGGTTATCGGCAGAGGCACCATCAGCATCCACAGGAGTATTGCTTAGCAAGTTACCAGTCACAGAAGCATCTTCTGCAACAGTAATTTCACCGCCAGTTGCTGTTGGTACAGTGTTTTCTGCATAAATGGTATGCTCAACACTGTCACCATCGCCGTCCTTAAACTCTAATGTGACATCAGTGAGACTGTTTTCTCCATTACCAAGTTCATATTCAGCAGTCCACTTATCAGAACCATTGGGAGAGTTAGTTAAAGTTACATTGCCAACAACAATGACATAGTTACCGTTCTCATCAACAGAACTACTGAAAGAAGAGGCGGGTAGTGAGCTACCAGGAGTAAGCTCCCATTTACCTGTTTCTTCATTCCAACTTACACTTTCATAAGTAGTACTTGTTGCATAGTTCTTAAAGACAATCTGTCCAGGTCCATCCGCACCAAAGTCCACATCAATTTCTGCTTTTGCGAAGCCAGCAGTAACCGTTGCTTCAGTAGTGTTTGGATTGCTGTCAGAGTCAACAGAGTTACCACTAGTAATAACAGGTGCATCGTCTGTCACTTGTACTGTAATAGAACCAGTAGCTTGGTCAGCTGCCGTAGTATTACTATCACTGTCTTTTACTATAATATCAAACTTATCGGTAAGGGTTTCCTTATCTCCTTGTGCATTAGGTATTGGGTTTCCTTGCCAGTCAAGTTTCGGCTTACCATTTTCATCTAATTTTGCATGATAGGCATTATCTTCTTGCGTATATGTATACTCAATAGTGACCTTACCATCGGTAACACTTGAGGTGAAACCAGACAAGGTACCATAATCACCATCAACTTCAATTAAGCTTAAGTCTGTAGCGGGTGTACCGTCAGCATTAAACTTAATTTCTACACCATTGATATCTACTGTCGTTATGCCATCACCAAGAGTGATAACAAAACTACCTG
>CAYJNA010000049.1:0-18213 GCA_964371225.1 uncultured Desulfovibrionaceae bacterium | reverse complement strand
AGCTTCAGTGGACGCCATACGAGATTGTCACCCGCACCTCATAGCACAGCAATTACATAAATATCCGGCTTTGAAAGATGTCACCTTTAGCACAGCTTCTTTAACTTCCCATTTTGGCACCGCCCATAGAGCAGTAAGCCCCCTTGATGTTGCGCGCTATGTGGACAGCCAAGAAGGCTTTACTTGGCTGTATAAAGCCCTTACCCCCTTGGCTAAAGATGTGGATGCCATTGTACTCCCTCCCATAGTGGGTACAGGTTTGCGTCAAGGCTTGGTAGGGCAAAGCCCGTCTTTGTGGAAAGAGTTACAAAACAAACTTTCTTGCCCCGTGGTGGAAATGCTTTCCTTACCCCCCGGTGTGGGCGGTAATCGTTTATGCACCCTTTTACTACGTGCAGTGCGTAGTGCAGGGGTACGCATCATTGAAAATGCCACCATAACCGGCGCTGACATACAAAATGGTCTCTGTACAGCTCTTCTCTCACAAAAAGAAGGGGAAAGCACAGTGCAACGCCACGAAGCCCACGCCTTTATTCTTGCCACCGGTGGCATTTTAGGCGGTGGTATTCAAACAAAACCCGGCAAAGCCTATGAAAGCATCTTGGGTATAGAGTTAGACACCCCCCATGAGCAAGAAGCGTGGGCAGCAGACAATGCCTTTGGTAGCCACGCTTTCACAAAAATGGGTGTTTTGGTCAATGAAAAGCTACAACCTTTAGACAAAGAGGGAAAAGCTTTGGTAAATAATATATTTTTTGCTGGGCGTAGTCTGGGTACTTATGATTATGCGGCAGAAAAAAGCGGCAATGGCGTAGCGCTGGCTACGGCATGGTATGCGGCACAAAATATATGAGGTAAGTATGAGTCATATAAATCCTGATGCTTGCATCACCTGCACCACCTGCGTGGCACAATGTCCCATTGCAGCCGCCACCACAGAGTTTTTAGGGCCGCGTATGCTAGGGCCTGCTCAAGAGCGTTTTCGTCTCATGGGTATGCCGGAAGAAAAATCCTTGCATTATTGTTCTAATTGTAAAAATTGTGACATTGCTTGCCCGCATAATGTGCCCATCTCCACCTTTACCATGATGGCACGTGCCGCCTATGCCAAAGAACATGGGCATTCCCTACGAGACTGGATACTAGCCCACGGCGCAGACATAGCTAAATATTTAGGTTTTATTCCTGCCAGCTTACGTAATTTTGGCATGAAAAACCCCTTCACACGCGCGGCCTTGCATGCCCTTGGTGTACATAAAAAGGCTCCCTTGCCCAGCTTTGCAAGCAAAACTTTTACTGCGCAATTTCGACGCTTGCAGCAGCAGTTAAACCCTGCCATGCGTCACAAGGCTGTAGTCTTTTTCCCTGGCTGTTATGTGGATATTTACGATCCGCAAACAGGCTTAGATATGGTACACGTTTTAAATAAAGCAGGGTATAAAGTCATAGTTCCCGAGGATATAAGCTGTTGCGGCCTTCCCATGATGGCCAATGGTTTTGGTGAGCATGCACAAAAAAGTGCCATCAAAAATACGCGTGCCTTGACAGCATGGCAAGAAAAAGGCCTTCCCATTCTGACGGGCTGTCCATCCTGCGCGCTTATGTTTAGCGAAGATATTCCACATTATTTCCCCGAAATAAAAAGCACGTACGGGCATGTGACACTGACAGATGCTCAGGCTTTTATGCTGCAATGTCTTGATGAAGGTACATTACACCTAAAAGCACAAACAGAAGAAAAAAGCGTCATATATCACGCCCCCTGTCACTTACGTGCGCAAGGCACTGGCCTTGCCGGTTTTGATATTTTACAAAGAATATATGACCGCGGCGTACAAAATGCCCATGCTGGTTGTTGCGGCATTTCAGGAAGCTATGGATTTAAAAAAGAAAAATATGACATCGGCATGCAAGTGGGCAATACGCTTTTTAGTACCATTGCACAAAGCAGCGCCACACTTTGCAGTTCAGAATGTGGTACCTGTCGTGTGCAAATAGAACACGGAAGCAAAAAGCCTTGCCTACACCCCATCAGCTTACTTAAAGAAGCTTTACTGTAATAAAAAAAGCCCTTGCATTACATCATGCAAGGGCTTTTTTTTGTATGCAAAAGATTTTATTGCTTGATAGTTTTATCACATAATTACGTTTATGGTAATTTTATTCTTGCAAAAAGCCTCTAAGTCGCATACTTTTCTATGGGTGGGATATTTTTTCTCACGCTCAAAGATTCTTTTTTCATGTGATTTTTTGCGCTTTCTAAAGGCATTCACGGCACCACACTTTATTACATAATGAGGTAATATAATGGCGTATTCACCTTCTGAAGCTTGGGCTAGCCCAGCTATCTTCCACTGTGCCCTAGCCCTTATTCTTTATGGTAGCTATAAGGCATACACTGCAAGGCATAATTATCGCCAGCTGCTTAGCTGGGGCGCTGTAGCAGATATGGGCTTTCTAGGCATGGCTTTGGCTGCTTCTCATGGCCTTGCTCTCACAGGCGCACTGCTTTTTGCGCTCTTCCAATTGGTGGCGCGCGGCCTTGCTTTTACAGCTCATGAAACGCTTATTAGCACTGCTAGGCATTATAATTATAATGACAGCACACCAGACACCTTGCAAAAGATAGCCCCCTATGCTCCTACGGCAACGCTCCTTTTTGCGCTCGGTCTTTTTGCTTCCGTGGGAGGCTCCCCTTTTCTTGTGCCTGAAGGACGTTTCTTTGCCACACAAGGTATTATTGAGGCGCAATTTTGGGGATATATCCCCGCGCTTATGCTTGTGGCTTTAAGTAATACCCTTTTCATCTGCTTGCACATTAAAGCGGTACGGCATGTTTACCTTGAAAACACAGAGAATATATCTTTCGCACAAAGTTTTTACTGTACACATATAAAAAAGCATACAACGCTCATTGCTTTTGCTTTCTTGGTATGTGTTTTTGGCCTCTTACGTACGCCTTTAGCCGATGTTTGCGCCCTCATAACGCACAACACTTTACCCCATGCGCCCACACATGCCGCCTTTATACTGCTGTTTGGCGGCGCCTTTATTACTGCCATTTTGGGTACCAAACATCCGCAGTTGCTTGAAAAGTCCGCCATGGTATTCATGGCCTTGGCCTTTATTGCTGCACTTATTTTTGACTGTACACAAGCCATGGGCAAACTCTTTGCCCTACTTATCACCGGCATGGGGCTTATTGTTACCATATACTCAGCTGGATACATGGCACATGGACACAGGCTACGCTCATATTATTTCTTTTTACTCTTAACCTTTGCTGCCCTTGTGGGCATTGTTACCACGCCCAATCTTGGCGTTTTCTATGGCTATTGGGAACTTATGACCTTTGCCTCGTACTTTCTTGTGGTACACGAAAGAACAGGAAAACACGCCGCCACGGTACTGGATGCCGGTAGTAAGTATTATATCATGTGCGCCGGCGGTGCCTTGCTCATGCTACCCGGCCTTGCCCTCCTTGGGGGCAACACAGCGGCACTCTCGGCCGTGGCTGACATTACGCAAAGCATGCCCTCCTTTACACTTAAAGCGGCGCTCATGCTGGCACTTATAGGTTTTGCCGTCAAAACCGGCCTCGTGCCCTTACAAGCATGGCTCCCCGATGCACACCCCGCCGCCCCCTCGTCGGTATCGGCGCCTTTGTCGGGTATCATCACCAAGTTAGGTATTTTTGGTATACTTACATTACTATTAGGACATGCCGGCACAGCCTCTTTGGCGCAAACGGCACCCATGCAAGGAAATCTATCTTGGATAGGCTATAATCTGAGCTTTTTAGGCGGCATTACACTTATTTATGGCGAAGTCATGGCCTTACGCCAAGACGATGTGAAACGCCTTCTTGCTTACTCCACCTTGGGACAAGTGGGAGAAATCGTTTTGGTACTGGGTCTTGGCACCTACCTTTCCACCGTGGCGGCCTTAACCCATGTGATTAATCATGCTATTATGAAGGACTTACTCTTCTTGGGTGTGGGCGCGCTTATTTTACGCACAGGTAGCCGTAAATTAGAAGATTTACGCGGTCTTGGCGCCCATATGCCCTTTACCGTGGCATGCATAAGTATTGGCTTACTTAGCATCATGGGCTTGCCACCCTTTGCGGGATTTGTAGGGAAATATCTCATGATACAAGCGGCCATACAGTCAGGCCATTGGATTATGGCTGTGCTTATTCTGGCTGGATCTTTAGTGGGTGCAGTCTACTATACACGTATTTTACGCACCCTTATTTTTGAAAAAAGGCCGGAACACTTGCACCCCAGTACGGATACCAGTCTTGAACAAAAATGTTTCATGAACGTCGCCATGGGAATATTAGCTTCCCTCTGTATTTTATTGGGCATATGCCCTGCCATCACACAAGGGCTCATTGCCGCCGCCGCAGGGCAGTTTTTTACACCCTCAGCCATGGCCATGATTACCTTTAAAAGCATGCAAGTTTCTTGGCCTATTTATGTCATAGTGCCCATGCTAGGTGCTCTCTTGCCCTTTTTCTTCAGAGAAAACAGACAACGTGCCGGCCGCGCCGCTGTGGGAGTATTACTACTCACAGCATTCTTGGTGCTTATTTTTGGTAGGCATATGAATACCCTTTCCTATAGCTTTGCCCTCATAGTACCTCTCATGGGCGCACTCAATATGAGCTATGCATTGGGTTATATGGAGCATAGCCATACACAGTGGCGTTTTTACGCTTTCTTTTGCGCCATGTGTGCAGGGCTCATTGGTTTGGCATCTGCCACCTATGTTTATGCTTTCTTTCTCTTCTGGGAAATCATGAGCTCATGGGCCTTGTATTTCACCATTGGGCATGAAGGCACCAAGGAAAGCTTACAAGAAGCCTTTAAATACTTCCTCTTTAACCTTGCCGGAGCAGGTTGTATCTTCCTTGGCGTTTGTATTTTGGGCGCGCACACAAGTTTAGATGGCGTACAAAGCCTTGATGACATCAAAAATGTTGCCGCACAAAGCGCATTACTGACCACCAAGGGATGGGGCATAGCAGCCTACGCTCTTTTAGCCTTGGGCTTTGTTATGAAGGCCGCGCAACTTCCTTTCCGTATTGATTGGCAAATGCATCCGGCCTTGGCGCCTACGCCTGTTTCCGGATTCATCTCTTCTGTATTATTAAAAAGCGCCCTATTGGGATTAATGAAACTTTTCATTATGATAGGTGGCGGATTAACATTGCTTAATGCCATTAGCCCAGCCGAAACACGCACCATTCACACACTTATCATGTGGATTGGCGGTATAACCATTGTTATGGCTGCTGTACAAGCCCTACTAAGTAGCAATTTAAAGCTCATTTTTATTTACTCCACAGTAAGTCAAATTGGCTATATGGTTCTGGCTTTAGCCGTAGGCACCAGCTTGGGCTATGCCGGCGGGTTGTTACATGTCATCAACCATGTGTTCTTTAAAGACTTACTCTTCCTCATGTGCGGTGTGCTTATGTTCCAAAGCCATAAGGATAGCTTGCAAGACCTAGGCGGTATTGGCCATAAAATGCCCTTTACTCTCACCATGTTTGCCATTGCAGGCCTGTCGGTAGTGGGCATACCGCCCACCAGCGGTTTTACCTCCAAGTGGATTATTTATCACGCGCTCATGCACAGCAATGAACCTTTCTTGGCGCTCTTATCCCTCATAGGCTCTGTCATTACCTTGGCCTATATTGCCAAATTCTTGCATACGGCTTTCATGGGACAACCAGGGCCCCATTTGGCACACATTGAAGACGCCCCCTCAAGCATGCGCATTCCCATGCTCATTTTGGCTGTGGGTTGTGTCGTCCTTGGTGCCTTCCCCGGCATGGCATTGTTTCCCATTAATGATATTTTAACAGAATATGGTATGCAGACTTTGCATGTGGATCTTACCGGTGTGTACGCTGGCCCCGCCGCATGGAACGCCACCAATATGTCCCTGATGATGCTACTTGCCTTCCTCGGCACATGGAAAGCACTTAACTATTTTGTCATGAAAAACCATCGCATCACTCCCGTGCATTCGTGCGGCCTTGATGCACAAGAGGCCACCAGCCGTATGTTGCCTTCCAGTGTGTACGGCGGTCTTATGACTTTTTGGCGCGAAAGCTTTCTGCCTGCCTTTTGGAAATCTTCTACAACACAGGCACACAAGGAGAAATAGACCATGTTAGATACCCTTATGGCTCTCTTCCATATGAGCCTTTTCCCCGGCGGCGTATTTGCCTTAGGCATGGGTCTTTTTCTTAAAGGCCTTGATAGGCGTATGGAAGCACGCCTACAAAGACGCGTAGGGCCACCCCTTATACAGCCCATGCTCGACATAGCTAAACTGCTTACCAAAGAAACCCTCATACCCGAAACGGCGCATCGCCAAGCATTTTTATTGGCACCGGTCATAGGTTTTGTGGGTATGGCCATTTGCGCCGCATTTATACCCATTAGCGGCCTGTATCACGGCATGAGCAATATGGGCGACCTTTTGGTTATTTTCTACTTATTACCCCTACCTGCCATTGCTCTGATGTTGGGAGCCACAGCTTCTTCCTCTCCTTACGGAGCCTTGGGCTTTTCCCGCGAAATGCTCATGATGTTAGCCTATGAAATACCGCTCTTGGCTATTATTTTGGCAGTGGCCATGCTGGTAGGTAAGGCCACCGGCGGCGGTGCAGAATTTTCCTTGGAGGCCATTGTGGCTTTCCAAACGCAATACGGCATTTTAGGCATTACCCCCACCATGATACCGGCACTTTTAGCCTATTTACTTTTTCTCCCCGGAACCATGGGCACAGTGCCCTTTGATATACCTGAGGCAGAAACAGAAATTCTTGAAGGGCCTTTATTAGAATACAGCGGCCCGCCACTGGCACTCTTTTTCTTAGGTTCTGCCCTAAAAACCTTCGTGGTGCTGGGTCTGGGTGTCGCTCTCTTTTTCCCCGGAACTTTTCCCGGAAGCCTTGGAGAGCTTTGGTGGATAAATATACTATGGTTTTTTGTAAAATGCCTCTTACTTATGGCTCTTTCGCTCACATTGGTAAAATCTGCCACGGGGCGTTTTCGCATCGATCAAGCCCTTGGTTTTTACATTAAATATCCCACAGCACTGGCGCTCATAAGTCTTGTGCTGGTATGGTTGCAATAAGGTAAGGTATTTCTATGCAATTATTAAAAAAACTCTCCGTACGCTCCCCTTGGCTTTTCCGTATTAATGCAGGCTCTTGTAATGGTTGTGATGTGGAGCTGGCCACCACGGCCTGTATTCCGCGTTATGATGTGGAACGCTTAGGCTGTAAATATTGTGGTAGCCCGCGCCATGCGGATATAGTACTCATTACCGGCCCCCTCACCACGCAAGTGAAAGAAAAAGTACTGCGCGTTTGGGAAGAAATACCTGAGCCCAAGGTCACAGTGGCTGTGGGCATTTGCCCCATTTCCGGCGGCGTTTTTCGCGAAGGCTACAGCATTGAGGGCCCTCTTGATCGCTATATTCCCATAGATGTCAACGTGCCCGGTTGCCCTCCGCGTCCGCAGTCCATCTTAGAAGGTGTGGTATTAGCCAAGAAAATATGGCTGAAAAAATTGGGTTTGGAGGCATAGTATGGCAAAATTCCTTAAAGTTTTAGCACGAAACCTCCTGCAAGGCCCCAGCACAGATCCCTTCCCCTTGGGGGAAACTTTTACGCCTGAACGTTTTCGCGGCAAAGTCACCTTAAATGCTGAAAGATGTATGGGTTGCGGCATTTGTCGTCACGTTTGCGCGCCAGGTGCCATTAATATCACTGTGCGCAGTGACAAATCTGGCTATGATTTTAGTGTATGGCATAATAGCTGTTGCCTTTGTGCCCAATGTCGCCATTTTTGCCCCACTAAAGCCATTACTCTTTCAAATGATTGGCATAATGCGCACCCTCAAGAAGAAAAATTCACATGGATAGAAAAGAAATTTATGCCCTATGTGCCCTGCACGGCATGCGGTGCAAGCATGCGTTTTCTCCCCATGGATATGGCACAAAAGCTGTATGCCCACAATGATGATGTGGACGCAGCGCGTATACGCACCCTTTGCCCTGAGTGCCGCCAAGTGGAAGATGCCAAGCGCAATGAAGGAAAATTAACTGCTCGTAACTCCATGAACACACAAGGATAATGCATGCAAAACTCCCATGACCTTTCCCCTCTTTTGGCACAATTACATACTCTTGTGCAAAGTCACGCAGCGCAAGCTAACGATACCACTAGCCCTGATTACACCGTAAGTCATGATGAAGCCAATAATGCCTTTCACTGGTATCGCCTTGCTTTACCGGAGGATATTGTAGATGCGGCTCAGCTTCTTTTTGATCAGCACGCAAGACTAGCCATGGTGACGGCATATAATCGCGAACACTTGCAAGACCCAGTACATGAAGTGTGCTATCAATTTGAACTGCACGGCGTGATGATTAATATCACCGTACTCTTAGATGCAGAACATCATACAGTACCTTCCATTACGCCCATTTTTGCCAATGCAGATTGGCATGAGCGCGAAATGATGGAACTTTACGGCATTGACGTGCTTAATCAGCCCAATCCGCAACGGCTTTTTCTCTCTGAAGAACTTGATAGCGGTATCATGGGTGAAGCTGTGCCTCTTTCCATCATGATGAACGGTGCCTGCACCATTGACCTCTGGGAACGCATTTTGAAAGATCGCGCCAATGAAGAGGATATTTCCAGCTCTGTTACACCTAATCAGCCCCGAGAGGAATAATTATGTCCACTGAAAATACCTTTACCCTGCCCTTGGGGCCTGTGCATGTGGCCTTGGAAGAACCCGTCTACTTTCACCTTACTGTAGAAGGCGAAACCTTACGTAAGGTAAGTATCACTTCTGGGCATGTGCATCGCGGCATGGAAGCTTTGGCAAGTCAGCGTAATATTTTAAAAAATGTAACACTTACTGAACGCGTATGTTCGCTGTGTTCCAATACCCATGCTTTTACCTACAGTATGGTGGTGGAAAATCTTATGCAAATGCGTATTAGTGAAAGAGCCAAATATTTACGTGTTATCGCCGAAGAAATAAAACGTATAGCTTCACATCTTTTCAATATTGCCATTCAAGTGCATATTATTGGTTTTAAATCTCTTTTCATGCATACCATGGAAGTGCGTGAAATCATGCAAGATGTGAAAGAAACCATTTATGGTAATCGTATGAACCTTGCCGCCAACTGTATAGGCGGCGTTAAGTATGACTTAGACCCTAGCATGATACAATTCTTACTACAAAGCCTTGCAAAGGTAGAAGAATTTACCAAGGAAATACAAGACATTTTTGCCACAGACCCCATGATTCTTACCCGTACACGCGGGCTGGGGCTGCTGCCCAAGCAAGATGCTCTTCGCCTTGGTGTGGTGGGGCCGGTGGCGCGTGGCTCCGGCATTGATAATGATGTGCGCAAAAGCGCGCCTTATGCTGCCTATGGCGCCGTAAACTTTGATGTAATTTTAGAACAAGGCTGCTGTGTCCACTCCCGCACCATGGTGCGTTTACAAGAAATTTTTCAGTCCATAAGCATTATTCGTCAATTGTGCGCACAACTGCCCGAAGGGATTTTAGTCACGCCACCACGGCAAATCCCCACAGGGCAAGCCTCAGCACGCAGTGAAGCCCCACGCGGTGAAGTGGTCTATTACATACGCAGTAATAATACCGACATTCCGGAACGCCTCAAGTGGCGCGTGCCCTCCTATATGAATTGGGAAGCCTTGGGCGTTATGATGCAAGATTGTCAGGTGGCCGACGTGGCACTCATTACCAATAGTATTGACCCTTGCGTCTCCTGTACAGAAAGATAATATGCATGAAACAAGCTTAGCCACAGGGCTTTTACGCATTGTGCAAGACGAGGCACAAAAACATAAGGTGCAACGCATTGTACGTATACGCCTTGGCCTTGGCCTACTTGCTTGTATAGAAGCCCAAACACTGAAAGCCTGTTTTGAGCTTTTAGCTGAAAACACTGTGGCACAAAGCGCTTGTTTAGATGTGGAAATGGAGCCTTTAGCATGCCAATGTACACAATGTCAGCAGCATTTTACTTTGCTACAAAGGCAATTTACCTGCCCCCTGTGTCAAAGCAAAGATGTGACGTTTACCGGCGGGCATGGGTGTACCATCCTTAGTATAGAAGCAGCTACGCCCCAAAACGACTCCTAGCAAAAGCATAAAAGAAATATAAGGAATATACCATGGCAGAACATATTCAAATCATACCTGATAAATGTCGCGCTTGTCGTCGATGTGAAGTGGCCTGTATTGCTGCACATCATGGCATGACTTTTAAAGAAGCCATGAAACATAGGGACACTCTGGTTTCCCGTGTGCATGTGGTCAAAGGTGATGACTTCAAAACCACAGTACGCTGTCACCAATGCTCTCCGGCACCTTGTGTGGCTGTTTGCACCACAGGGGCTTTACAACAAGAGGAAAATGGTACTATTACCATGCGCGTGCAATTATGTGCATCGTGTAAAATGTGTATTTTTGTTTGCCCCTATGGCGCCATATCTCTTGAAAGTATAGGTATGCCTGATGCCACAAGCGAAACCATGGCACAACGCGCCAGACGTGAAGTTGCTGTACGCTGTGATATGTGTACAGGCTGGCGTGAACAAGAAGGCAAAAAAATTACAGCGTGCATGGAGGCTTGCCCTGTGCGAGCGCTTTCCTTGGTGGAGCCTGATGGCAATATTTATACCCCACCTTTACCCGAAAAGAAAAAGAAAGATGCAACTAGTTAAAATCACAGCCATATGGCATTTCTGCTTAGTGTCTTATTTATAGAAGTATTTTTAAAGCATGATAAAACAATTTTTTCTTAACTATGTGCGCCCCACGGAAATTCATACAGAACTGGAACGAAAGGCCTTTCTTTTTCTTTTTATTTTAACTTTTACCCAAATTGTTGCTTTTCAAACATGGCAAACACTGTATACCAATTATATTGTGGAGGTTATCAACCTTAATGCCGCAGAAAATGGCATAGTACAATCCATACGCGAAATACCCGGCCTTTTGGCTGTTTCTGTGATTTTCTGGTTACGTTATGTGAAAGAAACATCCCTTGCTGTGTTTTCGGTATTTGCCTTGGGCATTGGCGTGGCCATGACAGGCTTTTTCCCCAGCTTTACAGGCATACTCACAGCCACATTTTGCATGTCTGTGGGCTTTCACTATTTTGAAACCATTAATCAATCTCTCACCTTACAATCTTTCGACACGAAAGTTTCTCCCTTGGTCTTTGGAAGATTGCGCAGTATTTCCGCCCTTGGTAATATACTAGCTGCACTTTTTATCCTTTTTTGTGCCGCTTTTTTCACCTATTCACAAATGTATTTTTTCACCGGCCTTGTGGCCATGGTTGGAGCGGGCTGGGCCCTTTATAAAAAACCCGATTTAAGCACCTTACCCGTTCAAAAAAAGAGTCTTGTGCTTAAGAAAAAATACTGGCTCTTTTATACGCTTACCTTTCTATCTGGCGGACGTAGACAGATTTTCACCATTTTCTCTCTTTTTCTTTTGGTGGAAAAGTTTAACTATAGCGTTATGATGATTACTGTTCTTTTCCTCATTAACAATACAGTTAATTGGTTTTTAAACCCTGTCATAGGTAAGCTCATCAATACTCTTGGCGAACAAAAACTCCTTACCATGCACTTCTTACCCGCCATTGGCATTTTTCTGGGCTATGCCTATGTGGACGTGGGATATATTGTCGCTTTTTTGTATATTTTAGACCAATTTACGTATAGTTTTAACATGGCTGAAAAAACATTTTTCCAAAAAATGGCAGAAAAAGAAGATATAGCCCCTAGCATGGCTGTCTCTTTTACCATAAATCATATATCTGCCGTGATAGTGCCAGTTATAGGCGGCTCTTTATGGCTGCTAGACTATAAACTTCCCTTTATTTTGGGGGCCATACTGGCCTGTATTTCTCTTTTTCTGGTGCAATATATCAATGCAGAAATACACAAAAATGCTCCGGCGCCTGTATAAAAACACCATGAGCACTGGAAACGTATGATTTATGCATTTCGCCAGCACTAGTCGACATTGAAAAACTCGTTTTAAAAAGTACACTGACTTTTAAAACGAGTTTTCCAATATCGACTATCTAAAAAGATTATGCATATAATAAGAGTTAGTATTCATACTCCGTATGCATATCATTTAAATCATTATTATACCTATCATAATTATCATAGGAAGTATCATCGTTCTTAGTATCGGTACTCTTTTCCTCATCATCCTTATCATCCTCATCATCACCAGACACAGCATCAGCTATCCCGCCGGCAGCTTCACCAACAATAACTATTGGTAATGTAACAATATCATAAGCAGCGCCCACTACAGCACATCCGGAAAGAAAAGTACTTAAAAACAAAACAGCAAAAACATGAACGTTTAAATATTTCACCATATATTTCCCTTTGATTATCATAAAGTTAAACAAGTTTTTATAACTTGACGAAATACAAGACTTATTTTTAAAATCTACGTACAAAAAGCATAAAAGTAAAGAAGAAAATCACCCCCCTCCTTTGTACAGGGCATAGTATCTGCTTGCATGAAAAATTCATTAATAAAAGAAGGTTTTTCAAAAAAAATGAAGCATAAACACTGTCTATGCTTCATTCCAATGTAACGTGATAATACTAAAAAACACCCTTGCTTCAAATATTCTTTTTATGCAGTAATATGTTTTTCGGCACTACCTAAAACTATGTATTAAAAAGCTTTTATACTTTTTTAATCTCTCCACTGCCCATGGGAGCTAACTTCACCATTTGAGATAAACCAGCCACAAGACCTGCCACATCTGCCATATTTTGAGGTATAATCATGGTTGTACCTTCTTTCGCTATATTACCATATTGTTGAATCCAAGACTCAGCAATACGTAAATTAGCTGCAGTTATACCACCTTCACTATTTACTTCTTGTGACACAAGTCTCAACCCTTCGGCGGTGGCCTTAGCTACCACCTCAATAAGCGCAGCTTCACCTTCCGCTTGGTTTTTCAAAGCCTGCATCTTACCTTCAGACTCTGCAATAAGCGCGGCTCTTTCCCCTTCTGCCTTATTAATTTGGGCTTGGCGTTGGCCTTCAGATTCAGCAATAACAGCTCTTTTTTCTCTTTCAGCGCGCATTTGCTTTTCCATGGCTTGCATTACCGTTTCCGGTGGTGCAATATCACGTATTTCATAACGCAACACTTTAATACCCCAAGGGGTGGTGGCTTCATTTAATGCAGTAACAACTTCTTGGTTAATGGTATCTCTTTCTTCAAAAGTACGGTCAAGTTCAAGCTTACCAATGGATGAACGTAATGCCGTTTGTGCCAACTGAATGGCACCTGAGAGGAAATTATCAATACCATAAGCAGATTTTTCAGGCGTAACCACTTGTAAATAGATAACGCCGTCAATATTTACAGAAACGTTATCACGGGTGATACAGGTTTGTTGCGGTACTTCAAGCACCACTTCTTTGAGTGAGCGTTTATAAGCGATAACATCTAAAAAAGGTATGAGTACATGAAAACCAGCGTACAAGACAGTATGAAATTTGCCTAATCTTTCCACCACAAAGGCTTGTTGGTTAGGAACAATTTTTGCGGCCTTCCAAAGAGAGACCACAAGTAAAATAGCCAATAAAATCACAATAACAAAAGCAGGTGACAGATCCATACAAAAACTCCTTTCTATAAGAAATTATTAATCTTGAATAGGCTTTACAATGAGTAATAAATTATCGTCCGCATCTTGCCTTTCTATGATAATCATAGCATCTTTTGCAATGGCAACCTGCGCTGTGGCGCGCCAATAACTACCTCCCACAAAAACTTCACCTTCTTGTTGCGGGCTAATATCTTTGTGAACCTTTGCCTGTTTTCCAACATAAGCAAAGCTTTGCGTTACAGGATTTTTTTGCCGTCCTGCCTGCACACCTTGAAACACTTCTTTCATTTTATTACGGAAAAGAAAAAGACTAAGAGAAGTCACTAAAATAAAAGCAATAACCTCTTGAGTTACTCCTGGGTACAAGTACGACATTAAGGCCGCCCCCCATGCCCCAAAACCAAAAAACATAAGGATGAATGTGGGCGTAACTAACTCTAACAAAATAAGAGCCGTTCCCGCCGCAAACCATATAAGCATACACCACTTCCTTTGTTAAATATGAACAAAAATGAAGTTTTACCTAAATGAAGAAAATAATCTGTATACGCGAAAAAATACAATAAAAAAGGAAAAAACAAGAAACTAAGCGAGGTGCTGTTATACTATAAGAGGAAACTTTGTCTGTCAATGAAACTTTGTCTCTTACAATAAATTTTCTTTTAGTTTTAATCTGTTATTTAAGGGCTCTACACAATTATTTTTGCGTCTTATTTTTGTGATTGTGTAATACATTGTCTTTTTTGGAAATACATCTATGAAGAATAAAAGTCATAGAAAAAAACAATGACTTAGCAGCTTAAACGCCTTGTACTTAGGATTTTTTTGTTCGCAGTAACTATCGTCAACGTTTCAAAAGATTGCACATAATGCATTATGCGAAATCTTTATTTTCATTCCGTAAAAAAATATTGCGTATGCATGGGCAAAATGTGCTTGCACTTCAAAGAACTTATATTATAAAAGAAATATGCATAAAGTATAATTTTGTACGTTTTACGACCCAGCATATAACAAAAGAAGGTTTTTATGGCTTCCAAACTGTATGTAGTCATGGTGGGCTTACCCGCTAGAGGAAAGAGCACCCTTGCCAAACACATTTGTGAGGGCTTATTAGATGAAGGAACCAAGGCAGCCATATTTAATAATGGCAATGTGCGTCGCCTATTGGCTGGCCCAGATTCCACAGCCCCTGAATTTTACTCTCCTGACAATGTATATGGCCGCGAAGCACGTGAAAATATAGCTTTGGAAAATATGGCATGGGCACGTAAATTTTTGGCCGATGGTGGCGATGTGGCTATCTTAGATGCCACCAATGCCAGCCGCGCACGCCGTCAGGTGACTAATGCCAACCTTACAGATCACCCCATTTTATACATTGAATGCGTCAATGAAGACCCTCTTTTGCTGGAAAATTTCATAAAACTCAAATGTAAGCTTCCTGAGTTTAAAAATATGGACGAGAAGGATGCCTTAGAATGCTTTAAAACGCGCATTGGCTATTACGAGCAAATGTATACCCCCCTGGGCGCCGATGAACGTTATTGGATGCGTGTGGATGTGGCGGCCAATCGCATCATCCAAGAATGCCCCTGTGACGGCTCTCCACATTATTCTGCCATACGCAATGTGGTTGTTTCACGCTGGGTACGCAATCTTTACCTCATGCGCCATGGGCAAACACAATATAATGTGGAAGGACGCATTGGCGGCGACCCTCCGCTCACTGCTAAAGGTTTACAACAAGCCCATGCCATGGCCACGTATTTACAAGGCAAGGAAATTCCATGGTTATTCACCTCCACTCGCTTACGTTCACATCAAACGGCAGAACCCATTTTGGCTTCACGTCCGGAAACACGCAGCATTGCACTGACAGAATTTGACGAAATTTGGGCCGGTATTTGTGAGGGCATGTGCTATGACGATATTCATGAAAAAATGCCACATATAATGCAGCAACGTCATGCTGATAAATACGCTTATGCCTACCCTGAAGGCGAAAGCTACGCCATGCTTCGTGAGCGTGTGAGTAAAGGAATTGGCCGAGCACTCTTTTTAGCAGGAGACAGCCCCCTTCTCATTGTGGGGCATCAAGCTATAAACAGAAGTATTCTTTCACTCTTTTTAAATCAAAGACCGGAAGACATACCGTATATTTATATACCGCAAAATCAATATTATCATATATCTGTAACCCCAAGACGCAAAGTATTTGAATTAGTACGTTTTCTCTAGGTACAAGGTTGCTGAATAACATTCTCTAAAAATATGAGTAATTATGACTAAAAAAACATCTTACAAAATTACGGCTATTGTATCTGTGTATAAAGCAGAAGAGTTTTTACGCCACTGCCTAGAAGACCTTGTGCAACAAACACTTTTTGCACAAACAGAAGTACTTATTATTGATGCTTGTTCACCGGAAAACGAAAGAGATATAGCTTTAGAATTTACTGAAAAGTACCCAAATATTCTCTATATACGTACACCGGAGCGAGAAACTTTGTACGCGTCTTGGAATAGAGGCATACGCATGGCGCGCGGGGAATATATTACCAATGCCAATGCCGATGACAGACATGCCCCCCACGCTTTTCAGCGCCTTGCAGCAGAGCTAGACGCTCACCCTGATGTGGCACTTGTTTATGCCAAGTACCACATTACCGCACAAAAAAATGTTCCTTTTGACACTGCGTCCATAAAAAGACACTTACAATGGACTGCGCATGACCATAACAATCTTTTACGACACGCTGAAATGGGGCCACAGCCCATGTGGCGTAAATCTCTACATGAAAAAGTAGGTTTTTTTAATGCGCATTTTACCGTAGCCGGAGACTATGACATGTGGCTACGTATGTCAGAAATAGCTCCCTTTTGCTTTATTCCTGAAGAATTAGGACTGCGCCTTGAATATGATAATAACCTCGAAGCGCAAAACCCGCAAAAAAGCTATGATGAATGCTATCAAGTGAAACAAGAAGCCCTGCGCCGTTTCATGCAACCCACCTTCATTCCCCAGCCCCCTCTTCCTTTACAATTTAAAGAAGTGAGCGAAAACCTTTCACAGCTTTTGACGCGCATAAAACAAGGTGAAAAAATAGAAAATTTGAGCCATGTGGAATTGCAATTTTTCACATATGCTCTTCTTACGGCTAAAATGGGAAATGTTAAGGCTGCTTTAGAAATTTTAACAGTATTCTTTTCTTTAATCACAGATGCAGTAAACATTGCGCACCTATATCGCTTTTTGCTTATGACATCTCCCAAAGCGTATGCCGGCCATCTACAGCATGAATTATCCACAGAATATAGCCGTAAAAACACGTTAGTCAGCGTTATTTTGTTCTTAGATGAAGAAAAATACTTTGAAGAAACTGTACTTTCACTACTTGCCCAAAGAGAAAGACGCTGGCATTTACATATTATACCATGTGCCAATGCTGCAAATGACCTACAAAAAATAGAGCAGTGTTTAGCAAAGTATAACGACCCACGCATTAGCATAAGCCAGCAAAAATATTTGCATAAATACGCTGCCATAAACGCGTACATACAAAAAACATCCACCCCTTTCATGTGCCTTATACACGCTGGGGATACATTGGTACCCACCTACTTACAAACAGCATGTCATATGCTACGTGAAAATGCCCATATAGGGTGGATATGCCCAAAAACGTTACTTGTTGGGCAAAGAAACACCTTGGCGTGGACACAAAGCTTTGATTTCTTACAAGCCTTATTGCAATGCCCCTGCCCTCCTGCCACCGTATATCGTAAGGAAATGTGGCAAGAGCTTCAAGGCTACGCGGAACATATGCAGCATAGCACTCTGTGGGACTTTTGGGTACGCGCTGCCGAACAGGGCTGGATGGGGCTCACAACAGCGCAGGTGGAATATATTTACCGTGAAAAATTTACACGGCTTGAAGAAAGCGCGCAGAAAATCATTGATGAAAAGCTGGAGTTCATGGAAAACCATGCATGGTGGTTTGTAAATATGCCCATACAAGAAAAAGCCTCGCGGCTCATGGCAACACTACAAGATGCTTTGCCTCAAGAAATATTACACAAAGAGCTTGTGCTCAAAGTATGTGCCGCTTACGGCAATAAAGAAGTCTGTAAGCAACATGTCGCACAAGCGAAAAAGCTTTCTCAAGCTTTGCAAGTATAAGAGCAGCAGTGCTACATCCTAGTAAGCGTATTATAATGCCTATACGTAAATAAAGCCATAACAATAAAAAAGCCACCGTAGTAAATACAGTGGCTTTTCAGACTAATGACAAACCCCACTACGTGGAGTTTGCGCCGCTATTGTCAGCACAGCTGCCAAGCGGAAAGGCACAAAATTCAATCGGTTAACGGCGCAAGTGAATTGCGCCTACTCTTGATTTTTAGTAGCTTTTCAGATGTACATATTTTTTCAATTACGTATATTGTGGCTCAATTTCTT
>CAYJNA010000048.1:5958-18362 GCA_964371225.1 uncultured Desulfovibrionaceae bacterium | reverse complement strand
GTACGGCGCTGGATTCTAAGTCCAGTGCGTCTACCAATTCCGCCATTCTCGCACGTTGCTTTCACAACAGGGGAGTATTTAGCATTAGGGGGGAGGCCTGTCAACAAAAAAGTGCAGAGCTCTGTATAAAAATCTTTCCTTGCCTTAAAAATACCATGAAAGTACATGGCAAACTGCTCCCCTTAGTAACAAAAGTGAACAGCTAATTTTGCATCTCTGAAGGCGGCGGCGACCATGTGGGGTCAAGGTCTTCAAAAGCTGTATAGCGTGAAAGGTACATAAGTTCCACAGCTCCCACAGCGCCGTTACGCTGTTTGCCTATGATGATTTCCGCAATGCCTTGTGGTGGGCGCTCAGAAGGTTTAGTAAACTTATATACATCGTCTCGATATACAAACATAATAACGTCGGCATCTTGTTCAATGGCGCCTGATTCGCGCAGGTCAGAAAGCATGGGGCGTTTATCGGCGCGTTCTTCCACTTTACGGTTCAACTGAGAAAGCGCAATGACGGGGACGTTCATTTCTTTGGCAAGCCCTTTGAGTGAGCGAGAAATTTCAGAAATTTCCAATTCGCGTGAATCAATACGTCGTCCTGCGCGCATGAGTTGTAAATAGTCCACAATAACCATACCCACGCCGTGTTCTGTCATGAGGCGGCGGGTTCTGGCGCGCAATTCAAGGGTGCTGATGGCCGGTGTATCATCGATAAAAATAGGCGCTTGTCCTATAACATCAGCGGCAGCAAAAAGATTGGCCCAATCTTCGTCGGTGAGCATGGAAGGGCGGCGTAGTAAAGACACGTCAACTCTGGCATATACGGCAAGAATACGCTGGAGTAGTTGCTCTTTGGACATTTCCAAGGAAAAGACAGCCACGGGGGTGCCTTGTTGTACAGCGGCATTGAGAGCCAAGCACATGGCAAAGGCGGTTTTCCCCATGGAAGGGCGCGCCGCCACAATAATAAGGTCAGAGGGCTGCAAGCCGGCGGTCATCATGTCCAGACGTTTAAAACCTGTGGTAACACCGGTAATTTGCTCCTTGGAACCTGCTAAATCCGTAAGTTTTTGAAAAACTTTGTCGATGAGCTCCTTGGTGGAACTAAATTCCTTGCCGGCGGAACGCTGCGCAATGGCAAAAACTGATTGCTGTGAGGCGTCCAAAAGCTCTTTCACATCTTGCGCACTGTCATAGCAATTGCCAATAATACCGGAGCACGTTTCAATAAGGCGACGCTGTAAAGATTTATCTCGTACAATATGCGCGTAGTGCGGTGCATTGGCACCTGCCACCACAGCTTGAGCCAATTCACCAAGATATACCGCTCCGCCCACTTCTTCCAATCGCTTTTGGTCTTTGAGATAGGCTGCCACGGTGATAAGGTCAATGGGCTGAGACTTATGATACAAGTACATGAAAGCATCATAAATATGCTGATGCGCCGGCAAGTAGAAATCCTCTTTTTCAAGGCTATCCACAATGACATTAAGCATATTGGGAGAGGATAATATACCTGCCAGTACAGCTTGTTCCGCTTCTGTGCTGTGAGGGGGCACATGCTTTAATAGCATATTTTCAGGGTTTTCAGGTGCGGCAGCATAGCTTTTTGTATAGGTTTTGCGTCCTTGTCCTTGCCCTTGGTCAAATGTATTGCTCATGAAATGCCCCTTATATGGTACCCAATGAAGAAATGATGTGTTTTGTAAATACAGAGAAAAACACCTAGATGCAAGGTCTGCTTTGCCACATTTCTTGCTGGGCTTTACAGGATTTTTCTTTTTTTTAAGAATTTTGTACAATGCATCAGCACAGTGCATTAGGCAGGGGCTCATGGAGCCGTGGCGTTAGTTTCGTAGAAAGAAGGGGAAAAAAGAATACAAAACCGCCCTTTATGTTACGCAATGCAAAACATAAAGGGCGGTAATAAAACTTATTCAGCAGCTTCGGTAGCTTCTTCAGCGGCAGCTTCTTCAGCTTCCACAGCAGGAGCAACTTCTTCTTCTGCGTAAAGGCGTTGTTCGCTTTGAACTTTTACGATGATGTTAGCAATAACACCAGCGAAAAGGCGTACACGAACTTCATGGTCGCCAAGAACACGAATAGGTGCGTCCAACAAGATACGACGACGGTCAACATCTACACCCAAGGCAAGCAAGGTTTCTTGAATGAGGTTAGAAGTAACAGAACCATATAACTTGTCATTTTCGCCGACGCGCATCTTGATGATAATATCAAGATTTTCAAGCTTTTCGCAAACGCTTTGTGCGTCGGTACGCATGGCAGACATTTTTTCCTCAAGCTTTTTGCGCTCAAGTTCAAAAGCCTTCAAGTTACCGGGGCTGGCTACCATGGCCATACCTTGGGGTAAAAGGAAGTTACGGCCATAACCAGCCTTTACTTCAACTACGTCACCCACTTTACCTAAATTTTCAACATCAGCACGGAGAATGATTTTCATATGCTTACACTCCCCTTATATCATGCTTTTTTTCTTAACGTTGCTATCATGAGTGGCGGTGTAGATGAGCAATGCCATCTGACGAGCGCGCTTAATCTCAGTGGTGAGCAAACGTTGGTGATGTGCACAAGTACCAGTGATGCGGCGAGCAATGATTTTACCACGTTCGGTGATGAAATCACGTAAAATGTCTGCACGCTTATAGTTCAAAGGTAAGTCTTTATCAGCGCAAAAACGACAGAATTTACGGCGTGGAGCAAATTTCTTCTTAAAAGCCATTATGCTACCTCCTCAGCCACTTCATCGGCCAACTTAACGGTGATAAACTTAAAGATACCTTCGGTAATACGGATGTTACGCTCAAGTTCAGCAATGGCAGGTGCTGGTGCTGCAAACTCAAGGCGAACATAGTGACCGCGCATGTGCTTTTGTACAGGGTAAGCTAAATCGCGCATGCCCCAAGCGTCTACTAAAAGCATTTTGCCTTGTTCGCGCTCAATGATGGCGGTCAAACCGGAGATAAGTACCTCACGGTTTTCTGCTGCTAACTCAGGAGAGAGCAAGAGCAATGTTTCAAATTTTCTCATTATATACTCCTTACGGACAAATTGGCCCACACCCTATGTGTGAGCAAGGGAAGCAGATGCTTACGCTATGCCTACGTAAATGTCAAACGTATTTTACGATAAATACGTTGCAATTTTTATTTTTATGCGCCTAATTGATAAAATATCGTACTGCGTTTCACCAAGGCTACATAGCTTCCACATAGGCACCCACGGCAAGGCCGGCCACAGAAGAGTGCATAATGGCTTGCATACCTGGGTGTACGGTGTCTACCTTTTCTCCTAAGTGATTTTCCAGCGCGTAGTCTCCGGCATGCAGTGCAGGCCTTTGACCGCCAGGCATGAAAACATACGCTTCTCGTGCTGCCGCCCACTGTGAGCGTACGCTTACGCGCCACACTCCGGAAGACAGTTCTTCTTCCAAGCGCGCCAGTAAGGGCGAATGGCCGCCGCGTCCGCGTGTATGTGCTTCAGCTAATTTTATATGCTTAGGTACAAAAAAGCCCGTGCCCAAGTCGCGTGAAGTCCACTGTTCAATATCATGCATAAGCTCAGGCAGGGCAGCGCGCCATTGCGCACGCGTAGGTTCTTGGACAGCTAAATCTATGGCGCGGCGATAACCATCCACCGCGTGTGCTGTATAGGCGCCGGTACGCATGCGCCCTTCAATTTTCAGTGCTTGTACTTTGTTGCGCACAAACCACGGCACAAAGGGCAGTAAACATAAATCTTCCGGCGACCAAAAGGCGGAAAAACCTTCATCTTCTTGTGTTATTTCCCATGTTTCCTTGCCGGAACGCCAACTTTCCTCAAAGGCTTGTACCTTACCCGGCATGGGGCGATATTCAAAACGGCAAGGCTGTGTGCATTGTCCGGCATTGGCAGGTCTACTGTTAAGCCATGCAGAAAGTAAACATTGCCCAGAAATGGCTAAGCATTGCGCCCCGTGTACAAAACATTCCAATTCCACTTCAGGGCAAGCCTTACGTATGGCGCGAATTTCAGAAAAGCGTAATTCGCGGGCAAGGTTTACACGCTCTGCCCCTTGTTCATGCCAAAAGGCCACCGAAGAAGCATTACAAGTATTGGCCTGTGTGGAAAGGTGAATGGGAATATGCGCAAAATGCTTACGTGCAAGAGAGAAGACGCCGGCATCGGCAATGATATAGGCATCCACTTCTGCTTGTGCGCCAAGGGTTAAATTTTCCATGGCGGCATCCAATTGATGCTGGCGCGGAAAAGCATTGCAACAAAAAAAGAGCTGCACACCGGCGGCACGGGTTTTAGCACGCGCCAATAATAAATCTTCTTGAGAAAAGGGGCGCCCCGCACGTAAGGAGGCAGAACCACCAAGATATACGGCATTGGCACCGTATAAAATGGCTGCGTCCAATTGATCCATATTGCCCACAGGGGCAAGAAGTTCCGGAGAAAATGAGGGTGAGATTGATGTTTGCATGGCCTGTTTGTAGGCTGAAGCAAGGGCAGGGTCAAGCACAAAGCGTGGCCATAGCCCTCACTCCATAAATAGGCTAGGTATAAGTTTTACAGTAAGAACAGGCTAGCGTGGGAATTGTACATCCCAAATTTGAATGCGCTTACTGCCAAGACCAGACACCGCTAAGGTGCTGCCACTTGGCGAAAGGGCTATAGCTTCAGCACTAGACCCTTCAAGCTTAAATTGAAAAAGCTCTTTGGCTGTGGCTACGTCCCACACTCTAACGGGGGTGCTGTTTTCTCCGGTGATGATATGACGTCCGTCGGGAGTGAAGAGTAGGACATTTATATGACGGGACTCGTTTCCCAATTCTTGTGTCACTTTTTTGCTAGTTGTATCCCAAAGTCTTACTTTTCCGTCACCATGTGTGGTGGCAATGAAAGTGCCATGGGGGCTAAATTGAGCGCTTCTCACTTCCCCCACGCCATCATACAAAGTGTATAATTCTTTGCCTGTTTTCACATTCCATACTTTAACGGAAGTGCGGTATGTATCTCTGGGGTATTGCGTATCTAAAGCCACAGTGGCAAGGTATTTACCATCGGCGGAAAAAGCCACGTGCTCCACATCTTTCATTTTTCCACGGAAAACTTTGAGAGCTTTGCCCGTGCGTATATTCCATATCTTGGCAGTGTCATCGGCATAACCGGCCGCAAGGGTATCACCTTGGGGAGAAAATGCGGCGCAATAAAGAGTACTTTGGGTGCGCAAGGGCATAAGCACCTTGGCATTTTTTAAGGAACGCACTTCCAATATATGTGGCTTATGTTCCCCTTCTGTATATATAAGCGCCGCGTCGCCGTGCGGAGAAAGGGTGAGAATATCCTGTGTAACCCTTCGAAAGCTTCCCGGTATCATGAGCTCAAATTGAGCAAAATCCAGATTCCATACCGCCAGTTTTTCGTTGGCAGCTCCTATGGACAGCTTGTTTCCATCTTCTGAGAAAGCCAATTGAGAAATATCATGGCTGTAGCCTGTGAGCTCTGTGGCTAAAGTGGCACCAAGTACAGGCACAGATTGCGCGTGCGCAATGTCTGCATGAAGGAAGCCTTTTGTAAAAACACTGCCCATAAAAAAGATATATGCAAAAAAAATCAGAAAGCGTTTTGTGAAGATTTTTTGTATTCGCATAGCAATTCTCGACTATTTTATAGGTAAGCCTGCCGCGCGTCTTTTCTCTTTTAACGCGTCTAAGAGATCTACGCCTATGCGTAAATTGCCTTTGCCACAACCTATGTGAATTTGCGGCTTTACGGAACCGTGATAATCTGAGCCGCCAGTCATGAGCAAAGCATGTTTTTGCGCCAAAGCTTCCAGACGTTGCGTAGTTTCTGGGTCATGCTCACTATGGTAAACCTCTAAAGCGTATAGACCTAATCCCTTTAAATAGCCCACATAGGTGTCTAACCATTGTGGAGTGCAGCGAATAAGACCGGGATGCGCAAGGCTTATGGTGGCACCTGCTTCACGCAAAAGAGCAAAAATTTCTTCTACTTCTAAAAGCTTTTTGGGTTCATAGGCTGGGCAACCATCGCCAAGGTATTTAGTGAAGGCTTCTTTTATGGTGGACACATAGCCTTTTTCTAAAAGCACTGTGGCAATATGCGGCCTTCCCACAGCATTTTGCTTGGGAGGCAGAGGCTTGATACGGCGCGCCATTTTTTTTATTTTTTGCACCACTTTTTGTAAAAAGGCTTGCTTATCATCGCTGGAGCGTGTGGCGCGAAGAACTTCATCGTAATGAATATCGACGCCAAGAGCCTGAAGCTTTTCCACAATAATTTCATTACGCTGGGAGCGGTTAAAACGCAATTGATGTAAAGCATTTTCTATGGCTTTAGCTTCGCGTGGAATCCACAGACCTAAAATATGCACTTCTCCGCAATCAGAACCTACAGAAAGTTCGCAACCACGTATAACCTCAATGCCCAACTCTTGCCCCGCGGTTTCAGCCTCTGCTAAGCCATCTAAGGTGTCGTGATCGGTAATGGCCACGGCGCTTAAGCCAAATTTTGCCGCCTTAGCTACCACTGCTGCAGGCGCGTCGCGTCCGTCTGACGCTAAAGTATGGGTATGTAAGTCGATGAATTTTTTCACAAGCCTGCCTCCTTGGAGCAAAGAACCCTATTTCTGTAAAATAGCCTAGCATAAAGGGCATATATGGACAATGTGAAAAACGAGCATAGCCTTGGGGCGTTTTTTAGGACATGCCATAAAGGCAGTCTTGCCCCCTGTTAAATATGCTCTGAAAAATCCATTGCTAGCCCTGCGAAATTGCGCTATTTTCGTGCCAATAAAATTGTTGTAACAGAACATACTGCTTTGGCAGTTCGCAAGGAAATATATGAATAAAGAATTATTAAACATTCTCGCATGTCCCAAATGCCACGGAACATTAACCTTACAAGTCATTAAAGGTAAGGACAAAGGGCTTATTTGCGAAGCTTGCGCCTTGGTCTATCCCATACGCGACGCCATACCCATTATGCTTGTGGAAGAAGCTACCCCTTTAAAAGTAGAAGAGTAACATGCGTATACTTATAGCTTCTGATATTCATGGCGCCTTAGATTCTGTTCTTTTTTTGCAAAAAAAGACTCAAGAATTGCAGCCTGATGTATGCCTTTTGCTGGGGGATTATTTATATCATGGCCCGCGAAATCCTTTACCCAAAGACTATACTCCTCAAGATGTGGCCATAGCCTTGGGAGACATTGCTAAAAACGGTACAAAAATTATGGCTGTACGCGGCAATTGTGACGCTCATGTGGATGAAGGGCTTTTGCCATTTCCTTTAACAGAGCAGAGCGCTTTATTTGTGGATGGCGTTCACATGTTAGCCGCTCATGGGCATCAATACGGCCGTGACCCAGATTTTTCTGCCATACCGGCGGGCACCGTTATGCTCACAGGGCATATTCATTTTCCTGTGGGCACACAGCGTGAACATGTTACTTGGTGGAACCCCGGCTCATTAAGCTTGCCCAAGCAAGGCTACCCACGTAGCTATGGCGTGTATGAGAACGGTGTTTTTACCGTATACGATATGCAGGACAACGTAGTGTTATCTCACAAGATTTTCTAACGTGTTGCGTTGTGGCGCAAAAGCGCAATGCGTATAAAAGGCGCAATGTTTAGTGCAGAAAGCCTTTTTAGTATGAGCCTCACAGCGTTTTTAAAGCGTCATTGCGGTGTTGTTGTTGTATTGCTTTGTTTGTAAATGCCACAACAGTAAAGAAGAAGTTTAATATTTTAACAAAGATTTTCTTATGCTTACGCCCCATGCTTATCCTGTTGCGCTTGCACCTTGCTCACATTATGGAGCACAAGAAGTAGAAGAAAAAGTGCGTCTTGTGCTTGGGCAAAGTGGTATTCTTGGCGAAGCAGCAAGCGCCAAGCCGCCCCTTTTCACGAGAGGCATGCACGTATTGGTAAAGCCCAATCTTTTGCGCGCACATGCTTTATCATGTACGCATGCGCAGGTGGTGCGCGCTGTGTGTCTTTGCTTACAAGAGCAAGGTATACGTATTACAGTGGCGGACTCTCCGGGTTTTGGCTCAGCACAGGCGGTGGCCAAAGCCATTGGGCTGGAAGAAGCTTTACAGCCCTTGGGGCTAAGGGTGCAAGAGTTTTCCCAAGTACAAAGCCTATCACTACAAGTAGAAGGGCAAGAGCTCTCACAGGCTGGGAAACATTTGGGCACATGGGGTATAGCTCGTGAAGCCTTAGAAAGTGATGCCATACTTTCTGTGCCGCGCTGTAAAGCACATGGGCAAATGGCCATGACTCTTGGGGTAAAAAATATTTTTGGTTGCATTTGTGGCCTGCGCAAAGCCCTTGCCCATGCGGTGCAAGGGCGTAGTTTAGAAGAATTTTGTCAGAGTATTTTAGCGTTATATAAAGCATTGCCACCCACGGCGGCACTTATGGACGGCATCACCGCCATGCATATGACAGGCCCTTCCGGCGGAAAGCCTTATGATTTACATTGCCTTGCAGCCAGCCCTTCGGCCATGGCTTTAGATACAGCGGTGTATGACCTTTTAGGTATGGAGCCTAGGCAAATTCCTTTATGGCATTATGCGCAAGAGTTGGCTTTGCCGGCTGCTTTTACGCAAAATATTCATCATGTTGGCGCACAACCGCCACAAATATACCCTAGCAATGAACAAACTCCCTTTTTACTGCCCAAAGCCTTGATGCATGTGTCTTTTCAACCACACAGGCTGCTTATAAGCTTTGCAAAAAGGTTGTGGAGTCGTGTTTTTTAAGGAGAAACCATGCCTTGCATATTACCGCATCAAACCGACATTTACGCTCTTACAGATAGTAAGCTTAGTTTAGGACGCCCTTTGGAATATGTGGCGCGCGCCTTATTAGATAGTGGTATTAAAATTTTGCAATACCGCGAAAAAAAGGCCAAAGCCGGACAAATGCTAGAGGAATGCCGCCTTTTACGCGCTTTAACTCTGGAAGCCGGCGCCTGCTTTATCATCAATGACCATATAGATATTGCTCTTTTGGTGGACGCTGATGGCGTGCATGTGGGGCAAGAAGATTTGCCCGTGCCAGAGGTACGTCAATTGGTGGGAAAGGACAAAATCATTGGCCTTTCCACGCATAGCCCTGCTGAAATGCAGGAAGCCAAAAGCCTTGGCGCCGATTATATTGGCGTAGGGCCGCTTTTTGCCACACAAACCAAGGAAGATGTGTGCGCCCCTGTGGGCTATGCCTACCTTGACCATGCGGTGAAGCACAGCCCTTTGCCCTTTGTGGCCATAGGTGGCATTAAAGAACACAATATTGGTGAAGTGGTACAGCACGGCGCGTATTGCTGCGCCTTGGTATCCGAACTGGTGGGTGCCGAAGATATAGAAGCTAAAGTGCTGGCTGTACGCCGCGCCATGTGTAAGTAATGCTTATACCTTAAGAGCTAGTAATTTTAGAAGACAAAAAAAAAGTTACGTAAAAAAAGGACTTTTATGACTGCCAATGCTCAAGATTTTACAGGGGACTTTAGCCCTGTGTTTGCCCCTGAGGTCAATAATGGCCTTATAGCCGCCATTGCTCAAGACTATGAAACAGGTGAGGTACTTATGCTTGCTTGGATTAATGAAGAAGCATGGCAAAAAACCCTAGAAACAGGTGAGGCACATTATTATAGCCGTAGCCGTAAACAGCTATGGCACAAAGGCGGTACGTCTGGTCATGTGCAAAGAGTGCATGCCATACGTCTTGACTGTGACAGTGATGCTGTTATCTTGCGTGTGGAACAAATAGGCGGCGCTGCTTGTCATAAGGGCTATCGCTCCTGTTTTTATCGTGAATACAAGGACAAGACTGTGACCCAATGCAGTCCCTATATATTTAATCCTGAGGAGATATACAAATGAGTCAACCCATCTTGAAACTCGGCATACCTAAAGGTTCGCTCGAAGACGCTACCATTAACCTTTTTGACCGCGCAGGATGGAAAATTAGTAAGCATCATCGCAATTATTTTCCGGACATAAATGACCCTGAAATCACCGCGTCTTTGTGCCGCGTGCAGGAAATTGGTAATTATATTGTGGATGGCATTTTAGACGCCGGCCTTGCCGGTCTAGATTGGCTCATTGAGACAGGCGCTTACGATCAATTGGTCAAAGTGTCTGACCTTGTGTATTCCAAAACCTCTAATCGCCCTGCACGTTGGGTTTTGGCTGTGGCTGGGGATTCCCCTTACTACAAGCCTGAAGACCTTGCAGGGAAGCGCATTGCCACCGAGCTTGAAGGCATTACCAGACAATATTTTGAAGACAAAAAGATTGATGTTTCTGTGTTTTACTCATGGGGTGCCACAGAAGCTAAAGTGGTGGAAGGACTTGCCGACGGTATTGTGGAAGTAACGGAAACAGGCACCACCATTCGCGCCCATGGCTTACGTATTATAGATGAAGTGAAAAGCAGTAATACTGTCTTTGTATGCTCCAAAGCTGCTTGGGCAGACCCTGAAAAACGTCGTAAAATTGAGCAAATTGATTTGCTTTTGCAAGGTGCCTTGCATGCAGAAAGCCTTGTGGCTTTGAAGCTCAACGCGCCTGCCAATAATATTGACGCCATTTTAGATATTTTACCGGCTCTTAATTCCCCCACGGTGTCGCCTTTGCGTGATGCTCAGTGGATTTCTGTGGAAACAGTAGTGAATACCGGTCTTGTACGTGACCTTATTCCAAAATTACGTAAGGCCGGCGCTGAAGGCATTATTGAATATGCATTAAATAAAGTTATTTAACTTTAGAAAATATATACATAGGGTATGGAGAAGGGATTTTTCCATGTCATAAGAAATTCCTTTCTTCGTACCCTCCATTGTGCAGGAGTCTGGCTTTATTTTTGCCCTAACCCCTTCCCCTTGGCAGCAAAGATATGCTTTGTGGCCATGTTTTTTTACTGGGGGATAAAACATTCATTGGAAATACCATGTCACAAAATGATGCTTCACAATCCTTTTTAGACTCCTTGCCGGAACTGGCTGAAGGCCAGTGTTTCACCTTTGCTTGTAATGAAAGCGTGCCTTGTTTTAATCGATGTTGTGCGGAGTTAACATTGCCGTTAACTCCTTACGATGTATTGCGTTTGTGTCGCCATTTTGAGACCGAAAGTGAAAAATTTTTGAAAGCGCATACACAAATGCGTACTTTTCCCGATACTGGCTTTCCCTTACCCTTACTGAAAATGCTCGACGGCCCCACAGAGCCTTGCCCCTTTGTAACGCCGGCGGGGTGCTCCATTTATGAAGATAGACCTGGGGCTTGCCGTACCTATCCTTTAGGACGTGGCACAAAGATGGGCGCCAATGGGCATGTGGTAGAGCGCTTTTTCATAGTGCAAGAAGATCACTGTAAAGGCTTTGACGCCGGTCGCGCATGGACAGCACACGAATGGCTTAAAGACCAAGGACTTGAGCCTTATAATGATTCCAATGATCGCTATATGCAACTTATGGCTAAAGTGAAAGCCTCCGGTGAACCCGTTTCGGCAAAAATGGCCACCATGGTTATTTTGTGCTTGTATCAATTGGATCGTTTTCGTGTTTTTTTAGCAGATATGAAAATTTTTGAAAAAGTGGAAATGGAGACAGCACGCTGTGAAGCCATCATGGCCAGTGATGAAGCGTGCTTAGATTTTGCTTATGAATGGTTAGAATTAGTGATGTTTGGCTCATGCCCTACCTTGAAGCGCAAGGCATAGCCCTCTCTCACCCTAAGATTTGGAAAGCTGAGGAGCTGGTGCATAAGCTGGCTTTGGAGCGTTCGGAAAATCGTAAGGAAAACGGCGTTAAGGATAAAGCCCATGTGGTTTTCACCAATGGCTGCTATGATGTATTGCATCCTGGGCATGTGGCTTTGCTTGAAGATGCTAAGGCTTTGGGAGAAATCCTTGTGCTGGCGCTTAATTCAGACGCATCTGTGCGTAGGCTGGGAAAGGGGAAGGACAGACCCATAAACTCTTTAAGCGTACGTGCTTTTATGGCAGCCCATTTGCAAAGTGTGGATTATGTAACCTCCTTTGACGAAGATACGCCATTAGAAATTATAAAGCTCTTAAAGCCCAGCATCTTGGTTAAGGGTGGAGATTGGCCTGTGGAAAAAATCGTGGGGGCTGATGTGGTGCAGGAATTGGGAGGACTTGTGTATTCCTTACCTTTATTACAAGGCTATTCCACCACAGGCTTGCTAGAGCATATTCGTAAAACGCCAGCAAATTAGGCGAGCCATGCGAAAAAATCCACCTGTGCGTAGTGAATGAGAATATTTTTAAGAAAGCATACTATCTTTTTAAATGAATACCATATATCTTTTGGGCATATTGTTTGTGATGAGCAAAATATGCCCTTTTTTAT
>CAYJNA010000048.1:0-5858 GCA_964371225.1 uncultured Desulfovibrionaceae bacterium | reverse complement strand
CTAACTTTACAGTATATTAAGATGCTTTTTATTGAAATCTATTTTCTTTTTACCCTTTTTTTGAGGTGGCACACTAAATCAATTTTGGACTTTTATATAAAGTATTTCTGAATATTCACGATAGGTGCATATAAGAAGCAAATCTGTCTACTTTTACATAAAATCCACAGTGTATTTTGCTTTTCCGTTTTAAAAAATATCAAACAAGCATAGTATTTTTCAAATATAGATAGCTTTTCCCTTCTTTATTTCAGTTTTTTGTTTAAATATTTTCCAAGTTATATCCGCTTCACATCAATGACGTGCGTACTGCTAAGAATAGACCATAATAGATAACAAAAACAACCAGAGAGGTTTTTTATGAAACTAAAATTATTAGGAAAAATGTTGCTTTATATTTTGCTGCCAATTGTCATTGGCTTTTCTGGTCTGGGTATTCTTACCAGTAGCATGTCGTCAAACTCACTTGTTAAGATGGCCGACGAACAATTATTGAATTTGGCAAAAAAGCAAGCCAATGAACTTGAAAAAAGTGTTAAGTATCTCAATGGCATTGCCAAAACTATCAGTGAATTATCCAATGTAAAAACAACAGTCACCTTGGCCAATGCAGAAAACTCAGATGAAGCAGCTTCTTCTGAGTTTAAAAATATACAAAATCTTGCCAATCAATTTTACAGTCGCTTAGCTTCTGATTTTAAAGATATTTATGCCATTACATTGACTGATAAAAACGGAACAATTATTTCTTCCACGGATTCACAGCAAATAGGAAGTGTTGTGGATTATGCGGGCGTTAAAAGCGCTCTTTCCTCCGGAAGGAATACAATGAATGTTGTTGCATCTTCCATAGCCAAACACTTGAATCTTAGAATAACCTATCCTGTATATACAACTGATAGTAGGGAAGTTGCTGGAGCAGTAGTGTTGACTGTGGATTTGCAAGAGTTGGCCAAAGAAACAACCAGTACCATAAAGCTCTTTCCCTCTACGGATGTTTATGTGGTTGACGAGAAAGGTATTTTACTCATATCCGCTGGTAGCCCAGACTATATTGGTGAGGATTTGTCCACAGACAGTGCCGTAAGCCCACTTATAAAATATAAAACTGGTCATGCCATGTATGAGTGGAATGGTGTGAAGAAGCTTGTTTCCTTTGCGGAAATACCCTTATTGAACTGGGTGCTTGCCATTGGAACCTCTCAAGATGACTTTTTAATCGATGCACGGAAAATTGAATGGAACATTCTCATTGGAAGTACCTTAACCCTCTTTGTGATTGCTCTTATTATTTTCTTAGTGGTGAGAAAAATTGCCTATACAGCCGGAGTCATGTCTGTTTTTGCTCAAAGGGTTGCAGCCGGTCAATTTGAAATGAGTGATGAGCATTTAAATGCGTATCATGAATTTTTAAAACGTAAAGATGAATTTTCTGTGCTTGCAGAAAACTTGGCTCGTATGTCTGAAAGTTTGAAAGAGATGATTACAGAATCAAACGAAAAAGCTGTACAAGCTGAAGAAGCCATGGCTCAAGCACAAGGGGCGGCCAAAATTGCTGAGGAAGCCACAGAAGAAGCAAGATTGGCAAGGCGACAAGGTTTACTTGATGCAGCTAGTCAGCTTGAGGGCATAGTGAATAATATTGCCGCTGCGTCCGAGCAATTATCCTCTCAAATTGAAACTTCAACCAAGGGCTCAGAGCAGCAATCTACACGTATGGCTGAAACTGCAGTAGCCATGGATGAGATGAACAATACAGTTTTAGAAATTGCACAAAATTCAAATGCTTCTTCTGAACTTGCTGATAGCACAAGAAAAAAAGCAAACGAAGGTTCAGAAATCACTAAAAAGTGCGAAAATTCCATGAGCCAAGTGAAGGGGCAATCTTTAAAATTACGTGAAGATATGAGCGGTCTTGCCGAACAAGCAAACTCTATTGGCACAGTTATGGGCGTTATTTCAGACATAGCCGACCAAACCAACTTGCTTGCTCTTAATGCTGCCATAGAAGCCGCCAGAGCTGGCGAAGCAGGGCGTGGTTTTGCTGTGGTTGCCGATGAAGTGCGCAAACTTGCCGAAAAAACCATAGCGTCAACCACTGACGTAGCAAATGCTATTAATGCTATTCAACAGAGTACAGAACTTAATGTAAAACAAGTAGATGCAGCCGTACTTGCCATTGAAGAAGCGGCAGAGCTTACGGTGCAAAGCGGTAAAGCCTTACAGGGTATTGTTGAAATGGCAGAAAATAATTCTGACGGCATACGAGCCATAGCCACGGCCAGTGAAGAGCAGTCAGCAGCGTCTAACGAAATTTCTAACTCCATTACCATGGTAAATAGTATTGCTAGCGAAACGACAACTGCCATGTTTGAAGCTTCTCAGGCTGTAAATGCTTTAACCGAGCAGACACAACAGCTAACAAAGCTTATTAATGAGTTAAAAAATAGTTAGTCGGCATTGGTGGCTATTGATAGTTATTGAAGCATAATGAATACAAAAGTTATGGCTTGCTTCATCTTATAATGAAGCAAGCCATGTTTTTTAGTATTGACTCATAAGTATCTTTCAAAGTGCATTGTCAAATACGTGAGTCTTTCCTTAAAGAAAGCTTTTAGCGTGGTCTAAACTTACTTAATGCTTCTGCTTCACCACCACCTGTGACACGTAACCAAAGCCCTTGATGATTGGCAAGGGCAAAGGGAGCCACTTGGTTTTCATATTGCTTAACAGGAATAAGGAGATGCGAGGGTTGACTTAAATTATCTAAAACAAATTGGCCTTTATCAGCCTGAGCCACCAAGACAGCATGTCCACCCACATTGATTTTATCGTGTAAAAAAACCAACCAGAGTTTTTCAGGGTTCCAACCAAAATATTTCAAAGCAAAATATTTTGTGATGGCATAATCTTCGCAGTCGCCGCTACGATTTGTTAAAAACTCTAGGGGACTGGCCCAATGCTCGTTTTTTCCATAAAAGTCTTTATCTTTTCGTGATGAGATTCTATTGAAAAAACTGTTTATATTGCGCAGGGCTTTAAGCGAGTGTGGTGACTTCCTTGTGATTTGCGAGAGGGCTTGCCATTGGCTTTTATGTGGGCCTAGCAAAGGGATGCTTTCACCATCAAAAATGTTTTTTTCATGAGAAGAGTAGATTTCATGCCATCTTTGCCTCATGATATTCATTTTATCAGGTAATTTTGCTTTCTCCACGAGGATAAACTCCGCTCCTAAAAGGTGTAGGCGCGGTGCATCAGAAGGTACTTGAACTGTAACTGTGTCTTTACTGCTAGCCTGAGTATTTTCAGCGAGGAAGAAAAAGAAAGAGCTTACAAGTAATAACAGAAACAAGTACGCACAAAATGTACGATTCCTTGTTTTCATGGGGTTTCCCCTCTTGTTAGTGTTTGTAGCAAAAAGAGCGGCTACTCACTTCTTCAAACCCTAACGTGTCTAATCTGTTTTTGTCAAACGTCTTTTATCATCTATTAAAAAAAGTAAAACAGTAGAAATAATAAGTAGAGCACCAAGCCAGCCCAGAGCGGAAAAACTCTCACCCCAAATACTCCAAGCAGCTATGGTGGCGACCACCGGCTCTAAGGTTGCTAATACGGCCACCTTGGTGGGGTGCAAGCGCTTAATACTTTCGCAATAGGCCCAATAGGCTATGTAGGTACTTATGAACCCAATGCCTAAAATGGCCATCCATGCAGTAAAGCCCAAATCTAAGCGTAAATTTGCAAAGGGCATAAGACATAATGCTGCTACTAAAGAACTATAACCATAAAGAGTAAAAGGTGTATACTTACTGAGAAATTTTTTACTTACCACATAGTGTGTGGCGTATAAAAAGCCTGAAAGAAGGCCAAAGAATATGCCTAGAAGGGGAAGTGTGCTTTCTTGTGCAGCTTCTGTTGCAATGGGGGGAAGCGTGCTGGCAGAATTGACTACCTCCGTGGGCACTTCGGCTGGAGAAATGCTCATGAAAATGCCGCCAAGTAGAGCTATGCCAATGGCAAGGCCAGTGACTAAGGTAAAGCGAAGGCCAAAGAATATACGCGAAAAAACAGCCACCCAAGCAGGAGCGGTATAGAGCAGTACAGATGCTAAAGCGGCGCCACCTTCTTTCACGGCATATTGATAGGCTGCAAAAAAGGTAGCAATGGAAAAGAGGCCAAAGAGGCAGAAAAATAGGAAATCCTTGGCGCTGTGTACTTTAGCTTGCTTAATGCTAGCTGCGTGTAAAAAGAGTAATATCCCACCAAAAAGCGCGCGCCAAAAAGCTACATCCAAGGGGGCAAGGCCGCTTTCCATGGCTATACGTCCTAAGATACCTAAAAAGCCCCAACAAAGGGCTGCTATAAAAATGAACATATAGCCTGCATAGTTTGCCATCTTACTCTCCCAATTTCTTACAAAGTATTCTCACTAAAAGTTCGAGGCCGCGTAAAAGAGCCTCTTCGTCAAAATCAAAACTGCTATTATGATGCCCGCCCACAAGGTTTACACCCAGCTGTATAAAGGTGCCTTGTCCACCGCGGCTTTGTACATCCTTTAAAAACCAGGTGAAGTCCTCAGAAGCCAGAAATTTTTCAGTATGTAATATATGGGTAAAGCAGGGCATATCTTGTGCTATATGTGCCACTTCTTGCGCTAAAGAAGCGTCAGAATAGCCATTTACGCAAGCCCCAATGGGAACAAAGGTACAAGTGCATCCCCACATATGCGCCGCACCTTGGCAAATACGTTGCACTTCTTCTGTCATCCATGTGTTTATGTGGCTATGGGCAGCGCGAGTTTCCCCCACCAGAAAAGCTTCACAAGGCACCACATTGGGCGCGCCCTTTACTTGTAACAAGCCCACATTGACACGAGTTTCCCCTTTGCCATGTCTGGCAATGCTGTACATCCCTTGCACTGCCGCTGTGGCGGCTAGTAAGGCATTGCGCCCTTCTTGCGGTGCCAAGCCAGAATGCGCCGCACGCCCTTTGAAAGTCACTTCAAAGGTAGTGTTGGCTAAAAAATCTGTGGTGCCACAAATGAGCGTGCCAGCCTCACAAGCTTGAATACCTAAGTGTACCCCGTAAAGAGTGGTGACGCCTTCTAAGACGCCAGCATGGAGCATGGCTTTGGCTCCTTGCCCAATTTCTTCTGCAGGTTGAAATATAAGGCGAACACGACCATGCAATGACATGGCACCATCTTCTTCCCCTTGTGTTCGTAAGGCATGTAAAGCCAGCCCTAAACCCACGCCCATGGCCACGTGCCCGTCATGACCGCAGGCATGCATAAGAGCACCATTTTGTGATTGAAAAGCGTGCGCCGCGGGGTAATGCGCTGCGTCTTGGCATTCTGATACATTGTTGGCGTCCATATCAAAACGTAAAGCTATGATGGCGGTGTCATCAGTAGGTTTTCCTAGGGGAATATCTACCCATAAGCCTGTGAGGCCGTCGCCCATGCGTTCCACAAGGTTAGGTAAAGCCCCTTGAATAATGGCTCTGGCTTTTTCGCGTGAGCAGACATCGGTATGAGGTGGCGTTAAGCGTGAAGGGGCATGCACAGCTTCTGCACCGAGGTGAACTTCATAGCCCAAGTTCAAAAACACTTCTGCTATCTTGCTGGTGGTGCGGTACTCTAGCCAACCCAATTCGGGAAAGGCATGTATATCGCGGCGAAAAGCAATCACCTCTTGTGCAAGATTTTTGATAAGTTGCTCTACGCTTTGCATAGTGCCTCCCGTGTACAAAGGTTTTTATAACTATTCGTAGCCGATAGCTGAAAAAAGCATTTCATATGTCTCAATTTTACCAGAAAACGTAGTAGCTTTTTAAGTTGTAAATTCTATTTTTACTGA